>NZ_BAAHYK010000073.1:0-17322 GCF_054657595.1 Desulfocicer niacini | reverse complement strand
TTTCTCTAAACCAACATACTTCTGAAAATATATATAAGCTTCAGATTCATCTTGGAAACCAAGATCCATTTTCTCATACGGATCAACGATATCAACTTCATCAAAACTATCTGATATTTCATTTATTATTTTGTCGAAAGCTTTGGTTTTTCCGAAAATATCTGTAACAGCAATCAGGTTCATTTTTTATCTGTGTAACGAAAAGTTCAGGTGATGCCAAAGGGGATCACGATGAACTCCAAAAAAAATTAATATTTTAAATAAACAAAACACTGTAATAAAGCAACGCCGCCTTTGGCAGTCACCTGAAACGTCGGGTTAGTGGTAAAACTTAACGGTTTGCATTTGCGGGGGATGCATTTTCATGTGGACACAGAAAGATTTCGACTCGCTCCTTGCCTTTGCCAATGTTGTTCCTCTTGAGCCTAATTTGGCCGATCTCCCCGGTTGAACGGACATGAGTGCCCCCGCATGGAACGCGAGAAAAACCCTGAACCTCCCAATATCTCCGTTCATTATCAACATCATCGAAACCAGTTCGAATATCCATGTTTGAAGAGATGATCTGGTTTGCCTTTTCAGAAAAGGTGGGAAGGAGTGGAGAAATGTTTTGTGGCCACGCAAAGTCGATCCGAGCCTTGTCTTGCGCGATGTGAGCTCCTACCTTAACCACCCCATTCAGTTCTTTGTAGAATAACTCAAGAACTAACTCGGCAGCGAAATGAAGTCGCATCAAAAGATAGCGCCTCTCCCAGTTGATTTCCACTTTCACAAGTTGGCCAACCAGAAGTCCATGATCTGGAGGAAGGGTGTACTTGATCCGCAGGCCTTCTTTTCTTGCCGAAACAACAGGGATTCCTGCTATGGAACCTTGATCACTCTCTTGCCCGCCAGAGAAGGCAAAGAATATTGTGGACTCTAGCTCGACCTCACACCCATCAACCGAAGACACCACAGTGTGATGCGACCTTGCGTACGGGTCATCCCAGAATAATTTTTGAGTCACATGTACCTCTAATAATATGCTGCCACCTAATCAGTCGTAATAAGTGGAACCTTTCCATGCTATCGACTGTAATAGACGACAAGGTTTCCCACCTCATTAAAATATTAAGTCAAAAATATGGAAAACTTTTCCACTTATGACTTTTTGCATTTCTGCTTTATGCAAATCCAAACAAAATATTATTTATTTACCATCCATTATCCTCACCAGCAGTCATAATTTCTATAGTTCGCCATGGCATTGGCGTTCGATGAAAATTTAAAAAAGCGCATGCCCTATGGGCAATGAGCAATGAGCAATGAGCAATGAGGGGTACAATTCACAAGCCTTCACCAAAGGTAAAAAATCAACACACCCACCTTTGTTACGTCAATTCCAATTACATATATTCTTATTTTTATCAAGAATTATTTTTACAATTGATTTTAAAAAAACATCAGAGGGATACCAAAGGTTGTACAAGTACAGAAATCGCCCACTACCATAGGATTTGTACATTCTCCGGGCGATTCCGGGGAGAGGGGAGATCCACTTCAGGATACACAATCAAGTTTTTTTCAAGGCCGCCATTTCCAAATCCGCCAGCAACTCATCCAGATCCAGATATTGCAGGAGAGCACCACCACAATGGAGCCCTTGTCCAGAAAGGCCACACGACCGGCAAGAAATTCAGCCTCCTCAATGTAATGGGTGGTCAGAACAATAGTGGTGTTTTGCAGCTGGATCTTTTTGATCAACGCCCATATCTTGCGACGTATGCCGGCATCCAGCCCCACCGTGGGTTCATCCAGAAAAAGAATGGCCGGTGGAAGGCTGCCTCTCTAATTTCTCTGTAATTATCTTTTTGGGATATTTTTAGTTATTTTGACATCCTTATTAATTCGTTTTCCATGTCAGCCATAAAAAAAGGCCAAAAGATCAACACCGAGTATAGTACGACACTCGGTTTATTGACCTTCTTGGCCTTAATATTCTTACCTCATCCCTACAGAGATGGGGTTATACCTAATTTGTTTAAAATTATAATGATCAACTTCATATTGATTATTAGCCCGGTTCCTATAGCAATTTTACAAAATCGTGTCAATCTTTTTCACGTCATTTTCACCTCATGTTCACCTCATTTTCTTTTGAGGCTTATCCACGTAGTAGTCATCATCCACGACAGGTACACTCTGATATTTTACCATGAAAAAATAAGATTGACATGGTACCATGGAATTGCTATGAATCCGTGGTTAAAAAAATATATCAATATGAAATTGGTAAACAATATCGTTATTAACGCGAAAATGATTCACTTAAGTTTTTATGATCGGCTGAAATAAGCAGCCGATTGAAATAGACGGTTGTCTGATTTTTAAAGGTAACCGCAATAATAAAATATAGATTAAGGCCAAGAAGGTCAAACCAGGGCGGAAAATGCCGGGTATTGATCTCTTGGCCTTTTTTTTTGAAACGTATTGAGGGTGTAGGTATGCCTAATATTACTTTCATTATTCGTTGTGGGCAGACCCAGGTCCCCAATGGACGGACGCCCCATAAACGATCCCACTTCCAGCTACAGCTCCGTGAAATGGGATCTGGTATCGCTTGAGAATGTGGAAAGGATCGAATTCTCAGGGGAAAGGGCGGTCTTGAGTACGGTGATGATGCCAGTGCAGGGGTCATTCTGAAAGTGAATTCTCTGATTAATACTGCAAAAGGAGACGTATAAAAAAGAATGAAATCGAAAAAAAACAGGATATCAAGTCTCATATGTGTGGCAGCACTCTTTTTTATGTCCATATATCCTTCCGGGGGAGAGTCGGCAGATACGGCCCAGGGCTTTAAAAAGCCGGTGGAACAGTCCATTGAAACCCGCCGGGAATCCCAGAAAAAATTGGAACAATGGGAACAAAAGAAAGCGAGGCTCATTGCCGAGTATGAGCAGCTCAAAAAGGAAAATAAGGTGTTAAAGGAGTCAAACGGGCGCCTTTCAACGGAGGCAACAGGGCATAGGGAGCTGGTGGAGAGTCTTGTGGAACAGAAACAAGCAAATCTGAGAATTCAGAAGGAGATGCTTCCCTTTTTAAAGGAGACCCAGGCAGCCCTTGAGGCGCTGGTGACCGATGACCCGCCCTTTTTACGGGAGGAGCGGACCGTCCGTCTTGAAAAACTTCGGTCCGTTATGGATGACCTTGAGATCACCATTGCCGAGAAATATAGGAAAGTCATGGAGGCCCTTTTTGTGGAGGCGGAGTACGGCAACACCATCGAGGTCTCCCAGGACAAAATTGATGTTGCCGGTAATGAGGTTCTGGCGGACATCTTCCGGCTGGGAAGGATTTCCCTGTTCGCATTGAGTCTGGATGGGCAGTCAGCCGCCCGATTCAATGTGGCCGCCAATAAATGGGACCCCCTTGGAGATGCGTATGTCCAGCCCGTTCACGCTGCCGTTGAGATGGGCAAAAAGAGGCGTACCGTGGAGATCTTCTCTTTGCCCATCGGTAAGCTGGCCACCAATTAGCGCTTGATCATACCACCCGGAGTGCCCGGTGTTGTGATCGAGCCCGCCGCCAATTAGAATACCGGCCGGAGATCCGGCCATGATCATTTAGGAGATTCTTGAATGTCATACCGTCGTAAATTTAATCAAAAGCTCATCTTCATGGCACTGCTCATGTTTGTTATCAGTTTCTGCATATCCGTCCCGACCTTTGCCCGGGATATGAGACAGGAGAATATGGAACTGGCCCGGCAGAAAAAAAAAATCAGGGAAAAGGCCGCGCATGAGTTGCAAGAGGCTCAAAAAGAGGCCCGTGAGAGGGAAAACCGCATCAGGGAAGACCAGAGCAGTCTGGTTGCGGCCATTGAGAAATTAAAAGAAGAAAATAAAAATATAGAGAAAGAAAATAGTGAGCTTGGCGCATCCATTGAGCAGATGCAGAAAGAACAGATCACGCTCAGGGAGGAGCTGTCCGAAACCATGGCTGTTAACCGGGAGCTGTCCGGGTTCATCCGGAGCAATGCCAAAGACCTTGAAAGCATGCTGCTCCAGAGTTTCCAGACGGCCCTTGAACCCGACAGGATGACGTTTCTCTCGCCGTTGATCGATCAGGAGAAATTCCCCTCCATGGATGACATTCACATGATGGCGGATATCCTGTTCAAGGAGATCCGGGCATCAGGGGAGGTCAAGGTCACCCGGGGTATGATCGTTGATCGCCAGGGCCGGGAACGGGAGGCGGATCACCTCATCCTGGGCAATTTCACCGGTATTTACTCCCTGGATAACGAAACCGGTTTTCTTCTTTACTCGGATCAGAGCCGTCGGTTCTTTGCCCTGTCCAGGCTGCCCCATACCGGCATGGGTGAAAAGATCAAATCCTATTTACAGGGAAACAGTGAGGATGTGCCCATGGACATCTCCAAGGGGGGAGCCCTGAGGCAGATGACCCATCAGCTGAGTCTGTTGGAACAGATCCCCAAGGGCGGCCCCATTGTCTGGCCCATTGTGGCTATTCTCGGCCTGGCGGTTCTGATCCTGGTGGAGAGGATTCTGTTCCTTTTAAGAAAACGGATGAATGCCGATGCCTTTATGGCCAGGCTCGAGTCCCTGATCAACAAGAACATGTGGGAGGAGTGCCGCAACCTCCTTGTATCCAAACGGAAAAAATTGATTCCCAAGGTGCTTCTTACCGCCCTGGAGTTTCGGGACCGGGAGCGGGTCGATATGGAAAATGCACTGCAGGAGGCCATCCTGGGTGAAATTCCCCGCATTGAGCGGTTTCTGTCCACCTTGGGCATGCTGGCGGCCATCGCCCCCCTTCTTGGGCTTCTGGGAACCGTCACCGGCATGATCAACACCTTTCATGTGATCACCTTTTACGGCACGGGTGATCCCCGGATGATGTCCGGTGGCATCTCCGAGGCCCTGGTCACCACCATGCTGGGACTTTCCGTGGCCATTCCCATCATGCTCTGTCACACCCTTTTGAGCCGTCGGGTGGAGACGGAAATCGGAAAAATAGAGGAGAAGGCCGTCTCTTTTGTCAATATGGTGTTTAAAACCAGAAACACCTGCAGGGAGTAACCCATGAAAGAATTTTTGTTTCACATGGAGAGCTATATCCGGTCGGGGGGTGGGGTCATGATTCCCATCCTGGGGGTCTCCTTTATCATGTGGATGCTCATCATCAACCGGGTATATGTCATGCGAAAACTCTTTATCCGGAATATCCCCAGACGAGAGGCCGGCACGCTGATCAAAGAGAACCGGATGCCCCACAAAAAATACCAGGGCCTGAACTCTCTGCTGGTCCGGGAGTTTTTGAGCAAACGCACGGGCAACCGCGAGCTTGATGGATGCATCCTGGACGAAACCGTGATTCGCCTGATCGCCGCAATGGACCGGTATCTGGCCCTGATCGCCGTGCTCTCCGGTGTAGCACCCCTTTTGGGCCTGCTTGGCACTGTTGTGGGCATGATGGCCACCTTTGACGTGATCACCATCTACGGTACCGGTAATGCCAGGGCCATGGCCGGCGGTATCTCCGTTGCCCTGATCACCACCCAGACCGGGCTTTTGGTCTCCATACCCGGTCTGTACATGAGCGGTTTTTTAAACCGGCGGGCCGGCAACCTCAAGCAGCGAATAGCAGGCACCGCCATGTACCTGAGGCGGTTTTTATAATACTTTTTATCAAAAGGAGAAGTGCCTGAAGGTATGGCGTTTTGAATGCCAAGGGCCAACGTACATAACCATGCTTAATATATCAGCCGCAAGGCGCGGCAAGAAGAACAACCTGGAACTCAACATTGCCCCGCTCATTGATATGGTGTTCATTTTGCTGATTTTTTTCCTGGTGACCACCAGTTTCGTCAAGGAGACCGGTGTGGATATTTCCCGGCCTGCGGCCAGCACCGCCGTAAGCAAGACCGGCACCACCATCCTCCTCGGTATCACAAGGGACAGCACCATCCACATGGACAAGAGGGAGATTGATGTCAGGGCTGTCCGGGCCAATGTGGAGCGGGCCCTGGCGGAAAATCCCGAGGCATCCGTGGTGATCGTGGCGGACAAAGAAAGCTTCACCGGTCTTGTCATCACTGTCATGGACAGCTGCAAGATGGCGGGTGCGGAAAACGTCTCCCTGGCCGCAAGCCTGCCCAAGGGAGAATGAGGGGGGTGATATGATGAAAGCGGAATACAACCTCACAGCCACCATGGCAGACAGCGCAGCAATATCCTCTGTGCACACCGGCAACAAAAGATGCCTCACCTGGGTGGGGTGGTGTCTTGCCATTGCTATGTCAGTCTTTCTCAACATTGCGCTGTTTGGGTTGATGCCGGGTTTGATACAGCTGGTGCCCAAGGATCAGACGGATCTTGAGGATCTGAAGGCCATACAGGTGATCCGGGTAAAACATCAGGAACCCCCGCCCCGAAAAAAAGAGTTACAAAAACCAAAGCCCAAGGAAAAGCCCAGGGAGATGAAGACCGCCATTACAAATATCGTCCGGCAGAAACCCATGCGTCTGAAGCCCCGTCTCCCCTTTGAACTGAATCCCAGACTGCCTGCCGCTCCGGGCGGCCTGATCATGCCGCCCATGGAAACTTTCAGCCTGGACGGTCCCACCCTCAAGGGCCTCTATGAAATGGGCGAACTGGACAGTCCCCTCACACCCATTGCCAATATTCCACCCATATATCCCATGCGGGCCATGCGCCGGGGCATAGAGGGGTGGGTCAAGGTGCGTTTTTTGGTGAATAACCAGGGGCAGGTACAGCAGCCCAAGATCGTGGCGGCCAAACCGGAAAATATATTTGAAAAAAGTGTTACCAACTGTGTCTTGAAATGGAAGTTCAAACCGGGAACCGTTGAGGGTGTTCCGGTGAACACCATGGTGGAGACCACGATACGATTTGCATTGGAGGAATAATAATGCATCATCATACATTAAAAATTTTTATTCTTCTGGTGTCGGCAGTTCTTTCGGTGCTGGTGTTGACGCACCCGTCACCGGCAAATGCCGAAGACCGACTTCCCCTTGCCACGGGCATATGTGTCAACAAGGCCCAGGGGCTGATTCAACAGGGAAAGATCCCGGAGGCCATCAAGGTCCTTGAGGACTTCAGGAAAAAGGCCGGAGAGGTGTCTGAAAAGGCGGCCGTACAAAAGGGCTATACCCATTATTACGTTGACTTTATGCTGGGCAATACCTGTCTCATGTACACAGAGACCGCCGCTAAGGGGCAGAATCAATTTCTGAAACGGGCAGCCTCGGCCTATGAATCGGCCGTCAGTAAAGAGAAAGAGCTGTCACCGGCCTGGCTGAACCTGGCAAAGTGCCGGTATGATCTGGGCCAAATGCAAAAAGCGGCCGACGCTTTTAAAAAAGGGTACGAGACTTGTGAAGAGAAAAAAGCCTCCCATCTCTACTATGCCGCCATCTGCTATTTCCAGGCCGATGCCCATCAAAAGGCCCTTAAGACCTTTTATAAGCTGATGGCATCTCATCCCAAAGAGATCACCCTGGACTGGAAGGAGTCCCTGGTCAGCATCCTGTTTGCCATGGACAGAAATAAAGAGGCCCTCCCCGTTGTGGAAACCCTGGCGGCCCAGTGCAAGGCAGAAAAAAGGAAAAAATGGCAGGAGATTCTGCTCTACCAGTACCTGGAACTCAAGATGGATAAAAAAGCTTTGAAGTACGGAGAGTTCCTCACCCGTACCGATCCCCTGGAACCCAAATGGTGGAAGGCCGTATCCCACCTCCATCTGAACCGCAACGAGCTTAAAAAGGGGCTGACCTCCCTTCTCATATACAGCTATCTCACCCCGCCTTCCCCGGAGGAGACCTCGCTCATGGCAGATCTTTATCTCTCCCTGGAGATCCCTTCCAAGGCCGCCGATTATTATGAGGAGCTGCTCAGGGAGAAACCCAACTTTGAAAAGATCAAGCGGATTATCCATGCATACACGGGCAGTTATCAGCGGGACAAGGCCCTGGCATGGATCGAGCGGGGGCTTTCCTGGAAAAGGGATGCGGATCTGTTGAAAAGAAAGGCCAGCCTTTTATATGAGATGGAACGGTATAAAGAGGCGGCCGATGTGTATGAGGCATTGGCGAAGCAGAACGACAAAACCGGTGAGCACCTCCTGATGCTGGGGTATTGTGCGTGGAACATGAAGCAGTTTGACAGGGCGGGCAAGGCCTTTAACCTGGCATGCGGGTATAAAAATCAAAAAAAATCCGCCCAACAGGCCATTGCTCAGTTGAATATGTTGAAAGTCAGGTAGTCACCCCTTATTTATTGATTGTTTTTAAAATTCAGGCACGCATGTTTTCTAAGTTTTGTCTTGATTAAACAATATATCAAAACCTGGATGAGGTCCTAAAGAGGAATTTCCAATGCAATTAAGCGAGATTACGGAAGATACGGTTTTGTCGGTAACGGCCCATGCTCGGTATCCGGGGGCCCATTGCGCTTTTTTCGGGGTGGCAGGCATGGTGCCCCTGATAAAGAACAGTTGTGCGCTCATGATCGGTCCTGCCGTGTGCCTATACAATGCCAAGTTGAGCATTGATTTAAGATCTTTGACAGGCCTTTATCAAGGAGCGGGCCGTAAGTCACCTGTACACACGAACCGTTCATCCCGGGAAATGGGAATATCCTCTGTTTGCCATGATCCACGCCACAAGCGATGCTGACATGACCGAGGTGGTGGAGCGCCTGAGCCGGGAATCGGGTATAGAGGATTATATGGTGCTGAACTCCCTGAGAGAATTCAAGAAACAGAGGGTGGTCTATTTCTCTCCGGAATTCGCAGCATGGCATGAAAAAATGCTTCCTGTCCATCCGGAACTAAAACTTAAAGAGGCATAGGTTGCCATGGATATCCTTTGGCAGGCCCTGGGAGATACTTTTTCCCTGCTACGTCAGGTACTGCCGGCCATGTGTATCGGACTGTTTGGTGTTGAAATCCTGGTGCAGCTGGGACTGATGCGGAAGCTGGAGTCCGTGGGAAAACCCCTTGCCCGCATCTCCCATCTTCCGCCCCAGAGTGTGCCGGCCTTTCTTACGGCCATCGGCTCTCTTGCCGCTGCCAATGTCATGCTGTCCCGCCATTATGCCGAGAACCTCATCACCGACAAAGAACTGATACTGGGTTCGGTTTTCAACACGGTTCCTCTGCATTTCAAGGAGACCCTGACATATCAGTTGCCGGTCATTCTTCCCCTGCTGGGTGCCCGGCTGTGTCTGATCTATATTGCCACGTTCTGGCTGGCCGGTTTTTTGAAACTTGGGTTTGTGGTGTATCAGGGGAGAAGGATGCCGGTTCGATCCGATGTCGTTGATCAGGATACATCCGGATCTGCCGGTACGGATGGTGGTTTTGGAAGAAAAATTGTACTTGCGACGGTTCAGGCCTTCCGGGTCAGATGGCGCCTTTTCCGCAAGATGGCTGTGCTCCTGTCGGTGGTTACGTTTGTGGTGCAGCTGCTTGTCCATGTTGGTGCACTTAATGCGCTGGAACTGCTCATTGGTCCGACCACGGATGCCTTCGGGCTTCCCTCCGCCGTGGTTGCACCGGTGAGCATCTATATTTTGAGTCCCATGGTGGGGATCGGTGCCATGTCTACCTTGCTTCAGCAACATATCGTCACGGAGTATCAGGCCATCGTGGCCCTTCTGGTGGGCGGTTTCATCATGGTACCGGTGACAAGGCTGCGTGGCACGCTGCCCCGTTATGTTTCCATACTTGGATGGCGGCACGGCACACGGGTCATCTATATCACCACCGTGCTTTCCCTGGTGGCCCGGGCCATCATTTTGGCCTGGGTATTTTTATTTTATTGAAAAAATCTCGGGACTCGTAAGTTTTCCTTATTTCATACCACATATAGGATTTTCAATTTCAATTCGGATACTCCATGTGGCGACAAATCAGAGAACTTACGGCTGGAAAGTCAGGCGTGCCCTTCGGTCTGCTGCGTGTAAATTTTAGCCGGATGCCAAGAATGCTGCCAAGGAATAATCATGGCACCTTAAGATACGCATCAATATTGAAACGCAGGCGGTTATCCCACTCCTTCACATTGTTTTTGGTGAGGATATCCACGCTTCCGCCCTGGAATTCGCCATTGGTATCCCCCATTGTCTCTTCTATCCATCCTTCGATTTCGAGGTAGTGTTCCCTAAGTTCCGACAATACCTCGGGATCGGCATTCCAGAGGCCCCGCTGCTCTGCTTCGAGAAAACGCCGGGCCAGTTCTTCCAGTGCCCAGGGGTTATTTTCCTTGTAAAAGGCCCGCATCTCCGGGTCCAGCACATGTTTTTTGGCCAGTTCGTCAAATATCCAGTCATCCACCACATCAGAGGTGGCATCCCATCCGTACACGGACGCGGCCTTTTTTGCCATGCCCTGCGCCCCTTTGTACCCATGTCTTTTCATGCCCTCTATCCACTGGGGATTTAAGAGCTTTACCCGGACCACCCGTTCGATCTCCTCACTCAACTCCCGGACTTTCGGGTTGGAGGGGTCCTTGGTATCGCCCCACAGCACCTTAGGGGTCATGTTGGACAGGGCGCGGACCGCTGCCGTCATGCCGCCCTGAAAATCGTTATAGCAGCAGCCCAGGGGATCTGTTTCATCCGTTTCCATTTTATGGAAAACCGTGCTGATATTTTTCAAGTTATGGGCAAATTCATGATGGGATTCCCGGCCGAACACCCCTTTGCCATAGGCATAGCCGCCATGCTCGATAAAGGTTTCCCCAAGATCCTTGATGGAGGTCCAGGCGCTGGCGGCAATCATCAGTTTAATTCCATTGCCGTAGGTTCCCGGTCTTGCGGCAAAAAGCCTGAAGGTGGATGCCCTGTCAAGCGCATCTTCATCCAGGGCCACACCGTTCTGCAATGCGTTCCTTTTATAAGCCAAGGCATTCTTACGGATGTAGTTATCGGAGTCATCCTCCTCCAGTGCCGCAATCATGACCACTGCCTCATCCATCAGTTCCACCAGATTCGGCAGCGTGTCTCTCACAATTTCGCTGGTCCGGATGGTGACGTCGATTCTGGGCCGTTTCAATTCATCAAGTGGGATGACTTCGACTCCCGTGACAATGCCGCTTTCGTTCCATACCGGCCGGGCACCCATGAGATGGAGTATCTGGGCCAGTTGCTCTCCATCGGCCCGGTATGCGTCCAGGCTCCAGAACACCATGCCGATTTTCTCCGGATAGGTGCTGAACTCGTTGAGATGCTTGCCGAGAATCTCATCCGCCAGCTTTACCCCCACAACATGGGCTGCGCGGGTGGGAATTTTCCGGGGATCAATACTGTAAATATTGCGTCCTGTGGGGAGTACGTCCGTTTTTCCCCGGGTCAGGGTGCCTCCGGGGCCGGGGCTTACATAGCGCTTGTCCATGGCCTGTTCAATCAGGGGGATCTCCTGCCGGGTTTTCATCAGATCGGGATAAAGGGAATCCCTGACCCAGCAAAGAAGGACGATAAGCCTTTTGACGGCGGATGTATCCAGGGAGGTCGTGGGGAATTCACGGGCGATCAGGTTCCGGTCCACCTTTTGCCCCTCAAGGGTCTGTTTGATCAGGGAAAAGGCTTTTTCCTGGCAGTCATCCAGAATCCAGGCATCTTCGGGGCAATTGACCAAGGTATCGTAGTCTTTACCGATCAAATCAAGAAGACACCGCCGGATGGAGGGAATATTGCCGTCGTATTTAAGAATGGAGAGCATCATCCGGACCATGCTGTCCAGGTCCCTGGTGTCGCTCAGAATATGCAGGCCGTCGTTGATATTGGAATCCCTGAGCAGATAGAGTTTATCGTGAACCTTTTCGATTAATGCCTCATCAGATAAGGAGGCTGTCTTGTTGTTGAGCGGCAGCAGGTTCAATTGTTCCACCATATCCCGAATATTTGCGGCCAGTTGTTTTTTCCGGCCCTTTTCATTGAGCATGGCGGCACTGGCGTACTGTGCAAGAAGGTCGTCAAGATCGCCCAGTTCGTCGTACAGGTTGGCCGCCTGCATGATGGGAATGAGGTGATCGGTGATAACTGCCGAGGCCCGGCGTTTGGCAAGAATCGCCTCGTTGGGGTTCTTGCTGGTATAGATATAAAGATGGGGCACGTCCCCCGTGATGATTTCGGGAAAGCACTCGGAACTCATACCGCAGGATTTGCCCGGAAGAAATTCGATATACCCGTGGGTTCCCGTGGAAATGATCAAATCAGACTGTTCCTGAATCCATTTGAACGTGGCATAACACTGGTGGGTGGGCGGGATTTCCGGGTTGTGGAGAATCTTGCAGACCTCCCCGTCGCACCGGGAGCCGTAGCACCCCCTCTTGGGCTCAGCCATGACCCTGATGTTGCCGAAGGTCAGGCCGGTAACGACCATATTGCCTTTGTACACCATGCTCAGTCCCGGAGGTTCCCCCCAGTTCTCGATCATGTTTTTCCGGTTTTCAGGGGACAACTGCTTGAAATATCTATCATAGGTTTCCGGCTCAAT
The DNA here is from genome assembly GCF_054657595.1 of Desulfocicer niacini. Taxonomy (NCBI): domain Bacteria; kingdom Pseudomonadati; phylum Thermodesulfobacteriota; class Desulfobacteria; order Desulfobacterales; family Desulfobacteraceae; genus Desulfocicer; species Desulfocicer niacini. Next base: position 4,797 of record NZ_BAAHYK010000073.1, on the reverse strand, counting down.
GAACGTGGTGGCGCCCCCTTTGTCCACGATCTCATCTATGGTGGTCCACCGGAATTCACTCATGGCCTTCTTCTCCAGGAACTCGTCGGACAGGGCCTTGCCGTTTTCAGGAATGGTGCCCACGGTATAGCCCTGATCGGAAAGATAACGCATCAGATGGACCACGCTTTCAAAGGAGTCCAGGCCGTTGGCTCCGCCCAAAGAGGCTTCGGTGCCGGCGCAGGGATTATTGTGGAAAAGAATGGTGACTTTTCGGTCCTGTTTTGGCATGGCCTTCAGGTCAAGCCAGTTTTTGACCCGTCGTACAAAAAAAGAGATACGATCCGTAATAGGCGTGGTATGTTCCTCTTCCCCCTTGGCAAACAGGACCGTGGGCTCGATGGTGCCGTTGAATTCCGGCTGGGACACCCAGTAAACCTGATTCATGGCGGTGATTCCCTGGGGATCGCGGCGCCACTCCTCCTCGGTTCGACCTGTGGAGGAAACAGCCTGAAACACCGGGGCATCTATCAGGTTAAGCACGGTTTGGGGATTTCCCGCCGTCATATCCGTCTGGAAAAGAAAGGACGATACACAGTTGATCACCACATCCACGCCCTTTAACTGAGCCAGATCCACATTGTAGCCGGGGCACTCCACTCCGGCGTGTTCCTTTTGCTGGGAAAACACGGGCACCGGGATGATCTCCCGTGATTCGAGTTCCCGGATCAACGTATTGAGGCCCGTAAGATGCTTCCGAGCCACCTGATGGCGTGAGAAAAACACACCGGCCAAGGGCTGTTCAAGGGGTTTCCCCAGGTTCCGGGCATAGGTCCCGTACCATGCCATGTATTCGTCCATATCGACAGGGATGGTCGGACAGTCCGGATGATAAAACCCTGTATAAGACAGTTCATCAGTCATGACGGTTTGTACTCCTTATTGGTGTTCATATGAAAGTGTAGGCGTGCCCAATATGACTTTCATGCTTTAGTGCGGGCGAACTCAGGTCCCAAATCCCGGCCTACCCATGGCTGTCGTTTAAAAGACAGCGGCTAATATTATTCACAAGGCATGGGGGCCGCATTACGGTACTGCAATGGACGACAGGGGAAAAATATTCAGATATTGGCCGTTTCTGCTTCTGCTGATCTCAGCCTCAATGCGGTACACCTCTCTGAGATTATCGGTTGTGATCACCGCTTCGGGGTCTCCCGAAGCAAAAATACGGCCGTTTTTCAGCATAATAATTCTTGTACAATAACGGGCTGCAAGGCTTAAATCATGAAGTACCATGACCACGGACATTTTTCTTTCAAGGCAGAGCTGCCGGATCAGGTCCAGGATTTCAATCTGATGGTGAATGTCAAGATGCAGGTTGACTTCATCCAGCAAAAGGATTGCCGGCTCCTGAGCAAGCGCCCGGGCGATGATAACCTTCTGATACTCCCCGCCGGACAGTTCTGTCACCGACCGATCAGCCATCTGTTCGAGGCCGGTGCGAGCAATGCATTCGGAAACAACGGCCTGGTCATGGGCCGTATCGTTTTCGAAACGTCCTTTATGCGCATAGCGACCCATCATCACCAGGTCATACACGGAAAAGGGAAAGGAAAGGCTCGACACCTGGGGGACCACGCCGATGTTTTTCGCAATTTCCTTGCGTTTCATGGTGGGCAGGGGCGTATCTCCGATCATCACGGTTCCGGCCTGGGGGGTGAGTTTTCTGTTCATGCATTTGATCAGGGTGGTCTTGCCCGATCCGTTGGGCCCGACAATGCTGAGGATATCGCCTTCACGGACCTCCAGATCGATCTGGTCCAGGGTGGGCGTTTTGCCGTATGAAAAGCTTACATTTTGAATGGTCAGTTCCATGGTTCAAAAACCCGATGCTTTTTTTTTGTTGCGAAGCAGAAAAAGAAAAAACGGCACACCCACCATGGCCGTGATGATACCCACGGGAAGCTCGGTAGGGTAAACTATGGACCTGGAACAGGTATCCACCCACACCAGAAAGATGGCCCCGCTTAAACAGGAGGCCGGCAGCAGATACTGGTGGTTGGGACCCACCAGAAACCGCATCACATGGGGAATGATCAGGCCGATAAACCCGATCACTCCGCAGACCGCAACGGCACCGGCTGTCACAAACGCCGTCATCACAAGGACAATTTTCCGGGTCCGGCTCACATTCACCCCCAGGTCCCGTGCCTGATCGTCACCCAAAAGCAGGATATTGAGTTCCTTGTAATAGCAAAAGAGACACAGAGAACCGATTCCAATGGGAGGAACGACGATCATCACTTTTTCCCAGCTTCCGGCCCATAGGCCGCCCATAAGCCAGAACACGATTTCCCTCAACTGATTTTCCTCGGCCACATACTGCAAAAAGGATGTGGCAGCCGAAAAGAAAAGAGACAGGGCGATTCCGGACAGCAGCAGGGATTCACTCGAGATATTCCGTCCGACCTTAGCCACGGAATAGACGGTGAACACCGTCAGCAGTGAAAAGACAAATGCCACGGGCATGATCAGGGCATGGGATCCATGAAGCACGATAACCAGGGCCGCTCCGAACGCTCCGCCCGAGGCCACTCCGCAGACAAAGGGAGAGGCCATGGGATTCTTGAACAGGGCCTGCATGGAGCATCCGGACACGCTGAGGGCGCACCCCACAAGAGTCCCTAAAAGCACCCTGGGCAGTCTCACATTCACCACAATGTCCCGATAGTAGTCAGGCCAGGTTTGCGGGATATTCATGAGGTTTGACAACAGAACCTTGGCCACGGTGATCACGTCGATGTGTACCGCTCCCATCATCAGGGTTGCGAAAAACGTCATGACGAGGCCGAATACAAGGATAAGGAGGACAAAGGTGTTTTTCATTGGTTGAACAACTCCGGATAAAAAAAGGCCGCATACGCTTCAAGACCGTCCAGGCAGCTTGCAGTGTAACCGGTATAGTAACTTTTGCTTAATAGAATACGCCCGGAAATAACGGCTTTGATATTTTTCCATCCGTCTCTCGACATAATCGTTTCGGGCCGGGTCCCCCATTACTCAACAATGATCACATCCGGATTCTGCTGAATGATAAATTCCTGTGAGAGAATGGGAAACGGCACGGGCTCGTCTTTGGCGATATTGATCCCTCCGGCCCGGGTGATGAGATCATGGGTTAACGATCCGTTGCTCCGGGTTTTTCCCAGTTCGCTCTGCTCAAAAGTGACTTGGAATGGTTTTACAATATCAACCCACTTCCAGTCAATTTTTAACACATGTTTCCAAAAAAATTGCAAACCAAGGCGGTCAATTTTGACTGTGCTCCATGAGTAGAGAGTCTACAAGGTCCGCAAAGTATATTTTCAATTGTTCCGCCCTTCGGCTCCAACATCCCCGTCACTTTCCAACAGTTTTATCCTCTGATACGTCACCGCATCTTCATCGGCTGCCGGTTTTACGCCTACTATAGCTTCATCTGAAGACCCTCTGTCCGTAACAGCTACATTGCTGCACCGCTTAGGGCTTGGCTGTCGCAGTTACAACGGCCCGGAACAGACGGCCCTTCACCGGGTAGGGTCATACACTTTCTTTGCCCACCCACCTCCTTTACCCTGCAGAATACGGAAAGGATATCGGGCTTTGATAATTGGCGGTATCTCGCCCATTCCGCAAAGCCTACCAGAGGTTCACACCGAGTTTGGGTGGCAAATTTGACGCGGGCTTCCTTCATCACAAATTTGCGACACTTTGTCACAATTTTTCCCTTTTTGTACGGCCTCAATATATCATCATTCCTGCACGGGAATTTTTTTATTAAAAGAAAGAGGGTAAACAATGCGCATTTTCACTTGGAGGCTTTTCATCGCATATATTGAACTCCTTCTGGCGTTCAGTCTTGTTTTGAGTGCTCCGGCTCCGGGCCGCTGCCAGTCGAGCACGAATTACAATATCCACGCACATGTCCTTGACAGCGGCGGCGGAACCTGCCGGTCCGGCAGCCATAAGATGGTGTTTTCCCTGGGACAGACCAATGCGGAATACATTGTCGAAAGCGGCAGCCAAAACATTTTTACAGGATTTATCATGAGCAGGAACGGTCTGGCCGAATCCGATGGCGCATCTGATTCCGATGACGAATCCGGAAGCGACGATGCGGCTGAATCCGGCTCATCATCCGGCGGCGGCGGCTGTTTTATCAGCACGCTTCTGAAAAACAGGCCATGACAGGAAACGCCGGAATCCGGCTGTGAATTCAAACCATAAAATCCGTTTACATAAAAACAGAGGTGATCAATGAAGCAGACAAATAAATTCAGCAGAGTGATTTTTGCATTAATATTTGCATGCACCGCCGTTCTGTCCGCAGGAACTGTCTGCCGGGGGGAAATCCCGGCGCTCATGAACTATCAGGGATATCTTACGGATGATTCAGATAAACCCCTTACCGACTGGGTCTTTATCACCCTGTCTCTGTACGGTTCGGAAATCGGTGAAAAGCCGTTGTGGAGCGAGACCCATGAAGTGTTTGCGGAAGACAGCCTGTTCTCGGTTCTCATGGGTTCCGTCGTCCCCCTGAATCTCACATTTGACAGGCCCTATTATCTGGGCGTTGCCGTGGGGGATGATGAAGAGATGACTCCCCGGTATGCCCTTTCCAGCGCGGCCTATGCATTGGGTGGGCCCACCGGCCCCCAGGGACCGAAAGGTGAAAAGGGTGACACCGGACCCCAGGGCGAAAAAGGGGATACAGGAAATACCGGACCCCAGGGACTGCAAGGGGAAAAGGGCGACATCGGCATGACTTGGCAGGGCGCC
>NZ_BAAHYK010000072.1:0-17736 GCF_054657595.1 Desulfocicer niacini | reverse complement strand
GGATTGAGTATAATATCCGCGAGCCATTGTGAATCTGTAAACAATAGGTCAATGAAATGTTGAAAATTCATATATGTCAACTTTAGATGTTTTGGAATACCAGGATATTTTAGAATTGGTTTGCAAAGCTTCCTGCCAATCCCTTTTTCTCATATCAAATTCTATTATAGTTTTCTTACCTTCTAAAAAGGACCCTGTATAAACATCCTTATTCGCTTCTGTCACAGAGGACTCAAAGTGGGTTTTTATTGTAATTCCCATAATTCTCTCGCATCAATTAACAGGTGGGTGCCGTTGATCATGAAGGAAGTTGGGTTCTGTGTGGATTTATGTCAAGATGGTGCTGTGCAAAAAGTGGGACACACCCTTAATAGAGCTTTGCATTAACTTAATATTATCGTTTCAATTTCATATTCATCAGAACCATCTGCCCTGGTCAGAATATAGAATCCCAGTACAAAGAGGTTAAATGTAAAATCGATGACACCATGGATGAATTGAACGGTCTTGCTTCCAATCTCTTCAAGAATTTTGTTATTAGCCGCTTGGGTTGGTCCGCCTTCATTTTTTTGTTGTGTAGTCATTTTTGATTACCTCCAATAAAAAGTGAAATTGCCTGGAGCTAATTCAGGTAGTGTTTCAGTAACAGTTTTAAGTTTGGATGGTATTGCCGGTAAGAATTCAAATTACGGTTATGAATCTGAATTACCGTTTATTCATGACGCTACTATACTATGAGACAAAGGTATACTATGGTGGGATGAAAAATCGGAGATAAAAATTAAATACACGTTGAGCTGTGAAATTGACATAAGAACTTAAAGGCTTTTGCCAAAAACTGCCACGTGATATGGGCATGTAATCGTCTGAAATAAAAGAATAAATGGCGGAAGTGCATGGGAATCGAACCCACCCGGGACGGTTTTAGCGCCCCACATCGGATTTGAAGTCCGAGGGCCCCACCAGTGAGCCGCGCACTTCCACAAAAAGCGATGATGTTTTCTATACCCAATGTGCTTTGATTGTCAAGCCTTTTGTGGATTATGGGAGGGATATTGCTGCAGAATCGGCTGGTAGCCATCGGTCCACTTCTTTGGTGGAGGGCTTGGTATAAAAAACAGTGTTATTTTTATTGATGTAGTGTAGCATTTCAGCTATGTTATTATTCAAAACGCAAAGGGTTAAAACATGCCTCCAAAAATCCTTTTTTTAAAATCACACTCCTGTCAAGCAAAAATGACAATAAACCTTTTTTTCAGTCCTGAACAATTACAACAGTATTTCATATAGAAGCGCCATGTCGGCGGAGCGCCGACACAAGAAAAAGTGCTAAAGGGGAAAAACATGGATTTTAAAAAAAATATTGTATGGATTTTTCGCATCCTTCAAAAAGGCTTATTTTTTACTATCGTTTTGTTTCTAATAGACCTGTGCACACACACCCCGGACGTTAGAGCCAACCCGTCGGATAATATATTGCGCTTCGGATACCATGTCAGCCAGATGGGAAATTTCGATCCCCATCTGACAACAGCCTCCCAGGACCGGATCCTGGCAGACCTTGTTTTCAACGGTCTCTTAAGGTATGTGCCGGGACAGGCAGATAAAATTGAACCGGACCTGGCAATCAAGATGCCGACATTCCATATGGAAAAAGGGAAACAGGTATGTCGCATTGAACTGAAACGGGGAGTCATGTTTCACCCAAGTCCCGGCATTCCATCCCATGAATTGACAGCAGAGGATGTGGTCTATTCCCTGAACAAATCAGCAGATATGAAACACTCTGCCTATGCCAGCAATTATGCAGGCATGACAGTTCACAAAAACGGACGATACGCCATCGAAATCACAATAAATCCTCCACTGTCAACGCTTTTATTCTTTTCTAAACTGACAAATTATGGTGGTGGATTTATTGTCAGTAAAAAAGCGGTAACAACAATGGGATTTAAAGAGTTCGCCAAACACCCTGTGGGTACAGGCCCCTTTGCTTTCAAACAATACCTGCCTGGCAATAAGGTGGATCTGACTGCCCATAAAAATTATTTTAGAGGAACTCCGAAACTTAAGGGGATAGAATTTCACCTGATAACCGATCTGCAAGATCGGGAGGAGGCATTTCGCAATGGAAAAATGGACATCATCACAGGTTCCGGTGAAAAGGGATGGATCAAGTCAATTGAAACCCTGGAAAACATAAAAATCGATACCCACGGAGTCGGCGAAGTAAATACCATTTTTCTAAATACCCGGGTAAAACCCATGGATGATATCCGGGTCCGCAGGGCAGTTGCATATGCCCTGAACCGTGACGATTTCCTGCGGAAAACATCTCCACTTATTTCAGGCCCTGTTTTTTCCCCGGTACCAGAGCTGTTCATGCCAGGTGGACTGTCACAAATAGATGTCTGCCAACTAGGCCTTGATTATCCCCAGAATCTCAAAAAAGCAAAAGAACTTCTTACCCAGGCCGGATATCCGGAAGGATTTTGCCTGGACTTGGTTACATCTGAAAAACGCCTCTTTCAAGTGAATTATCAGATTTTAAAAAAACAACTTGCACAGGTTGGCATCAACTGCCGGATTAAGGTGGTGTCCCACAGGGATATGCACAAAAGCATCAGGGATTTACAACACCCCCAACTCATTGTGATCTACGTTGCATGGCGGCCCAATGCAGATGCATACCTTTCCCAGTTTTTTCACTCACACTTCATTCCCTCTGTGTGGGAAAAAGCAGGCACTAATTTTGCCTATTATGATAAAATTGATCAATTGATTGATGCTGCAAGGATTGAAATCCATTCGGAAAAACAAATCCATCTCTGGAGCCAGGCCCAGATCAGAATTCTCAATGACATGGCCGCCCTGCCGATTATGTATACACTTCAAATGTATGTCCGAAAAGCCTGGCTTGATTATGGGCATCCCCTTGAATCGAGCATGGCATTGTATCCTCAGTTCACAGAAAAAACCTGTTTTGTAAAAGAGTAAAAAATCGTTCAAAGCCCAGGCCTCTTTCATTTCTACTTTGCACTTTCATTGGGTAAATACCCATATCCCATGCTCGTCTTTAAAAAGTGTAAAGTACTTTTGAGAACATATGAAGGATTCCAAAACGCATGGATTTTATTTTTTTCTGAATTCAGGTTTTGTCATGGCAAAATCAATTGATCCGTGATGAGGCAGAAAAAGGTATTCTGCATTGAGGTAAACAGCCATCCAAGGTGATTGAGACAGGACCCACAAAGAGCAATCCGCCACCGATGGCCGGGAAACCAAGTGAACTCATCCGATGGCCGCCCCGTCACCACACACCCCTTTGCCCGCTTAAAACAAATAGTTTCAAAGACCAGGCCATATGGATTGGCAAACACATGGCGGGGCCCGCCCAGTTGAATAAAAATTTCTGACAAATGAGTAATTATATTACCACATACGCTGCAGCGAATATGAAGATCATCCTCTTCTCCTTCCCTAAGGTCATTTTGTATTTTCAGCACCGGAGACAGATTTTTATGTTCATCTGGAGGGCCCTTTGATAAAAGGTTGAAAAACTGGCTGTGGCTTATTTTTTTCATAGATTATAATTTTATCAGAGCCTGCATGTAAATTCAATCAACGGGCAAAAAACTTCCCCAGCCCTCTGCCAATACAAAAAACTTGAATATTGGGTTTGACGAATATTTATTTCAACATTACTTTTCATTGGCACAAAAAAGAAAGGGCTTGCTCACAAGATGGGCCACCCGTCAAAATTGGCGGGCCAATGGGATCAGGCTATTTGGCATCAGGGGCTGCATTTTTTGACAAGTAGCTGTGTAAAAAAAATTTAAAGCAAAAACGTCAATAACGCAAGGCTGACCGCTCCCCATGACCAAGCCCAAAATAAAATTAACCATACAAACAGGGCAATCCTTTTGAAATCGGAGCTGATGGCTGTGCAGCAAACTAAAATATACTATGTGGATGGACATTTTGTTGAGGCGGACAAGGCAGTTATTCCCGTGGATGACCTTGCCATTTTAAGGGGACTTGGTGTGTGTGACCTCATGAGAACCCTTGGTGGCGTACCCTATTTTCTGGATGAGCATATTTTGCGAATTGAAAGATCTGCCCGAAAAATTGGTCTGATTCTGCCCTGGTCTGGAGAAACCATTAAACAAATTGTCCTTGAAACCCTGGAGCGAAATCCCGGTATGGACGAGAGCAATATCCGGGTAATTATCACTGGGGGCTCCAGCACCGACTTCATGACCCCCCAGGGCAACCCCAGACTTATTGTGATGGTGACGCAAATTCCCCGCATCCCGGACGTATGGTACACCCAGGGGGTAAAGGTGATCACCACATTATCGGAGCGATCCATTCCCGGAGCGAAGAGTATCTCGTACATTGCCGCAACCCTTGCATTAAAAAAAGCCCGGGAGCAAGGTGCCATGGAAGCGCTTTTGGTAGACCGGGACGGCTACATTCCGGAGGGAACCACCAGCAATCTGTTTGCATTCATAGACAATACACTGGTAACGGCAAATACAGGGGTGCTTGAAGGCATCACAAGGAAAGTGGTTCTCTCCCTTGCCCAAAAAATATTTCCGATTGAATTCAGAACCCTTCACAAGGACGAACTTCTCAAAGCCGGGGAGGTGTTTATCTCCGGTACCAACAAAGGCATTGTTCCGGTGGTGCAGATTAACGATACAATCCTCGGTAATGGACGGCCTGGTAAAAATACCCTTTCAATCATCAAAGCCCTGGCAGATCAACAGTCAGGGTTTAAACAATCAGGGGATAGCAGATCCGATATTTTGTCCACAAATCCCATGCCGAAAAGCTCCTCATAGACACGTTCCCGGGAGGTGGCCGCATTGGCGAGCACACCCACAAGGGTATCCACATAATCATATACCATGGCCTTCTCCTTACCTGGAGAAGGCCTTAAAATCCTGCCAAGGCACTGCATAAGCCTGCCGCTGAAACGAATGGGGGTGGTTAAAAAAAGGCTGGACAGCTGGGGAAGATCAAATCCTTCGGACAAAAGTGCAATTGTTGAAATAAGTATGGCAGAGGGACTTTTTATTAAAGACTTTACGATGTCTTCTCGCTCTTTAGGGGGAGTGCTGCCGGTGAGCACAACAGACGGCCTGCCAAAATCTGTTTCAAGGATTTGAGAAAGCTCATGGCAATGCTCTCGACGATCGGATAATACAAGCTTGATCCCGTCGTTCTGATCATCAGCGATATCATTGCATATCAGCTGATTTCGATGCCTGTCCTGGGAAAGCTCCTTCAGCATAAGGCTGTAATATCGGGTGGGATCGGTGGTGGTTTCAAATTGTGTCTGACGCTGTATCACATGGGGCTTTATCAGATTACCTTCCTTAAACAGGCGCTCCCGGGGCACCTGATGACGCTGTTCACCCAGATGAAAATAAATTGATGCGGTCAATCTGTCTCGTCGCCAGGGGGTAGCTGATAACCCCGTGAAAAATTTTGCATCAAATTTTGTTATGACATCGGTAAAGGTCCTGGCAGGACATTTATGGCATTCGTCCACAATAACATGCCCCACCTGATTCACGATGTCGGTCCATTTGTTCTTAAGTGTCTGCACAAGTCCCACCGTAACGATTTTTCCCGGTCTTAGTTTTCCACCTCCCATGATACCCACCTCATCAACGGGAATAACAAGAAATTGTTCAATGGCTTTTACCCACTGGTTCAAGAGCTCCCTTGTGTGGACAATGATGAGAGCCGGCTGCTGCTGACGGGCAATGATGGAAAGAGCCATGACTGTCTTTCCACTGCCGGTGGGGGCTGAAAGGGTGCCGTGGGTATGGCGGATCATTTCTGATACCGCACGTTCCTGATAATCTCTGAGGAGGCCTTTAAACTTATAATCCACCGATGCCAGGGTCCGACGATGGTCTTTTACCTCCACATTTTCCCCATACTGTCTGCAGATCCGGTAGGCACGGTCAGAAAATCCCCGAGGCAACAGAAGATCTCCATGTTCATCATTGATGTAAAAGGTGAGATTTTCAGGAATATTGGCCGTGTAGCGGCCCATTCTCCGGGCATCTTCGTATTTTGGATTATATAAAGTCAGTTGCTGTTTAATGGCGTTTGCTGTTTGCGCTTTCAACCCTTGCAAGGTGACTTGGTTTTTTAATATAAAATTCAATAAAGCTGATCCTCTCTTTTACTGTTCTGTGATGCGTAACCATAACGATTGATTATATTTGTAATTACATCTCAAACAAAAAAACAATTTTGTATTTATAAGATTTTATACAATAAAATCAGGATGAAAGACAGATTGCAACGGCTGTGTGAAATCCCCATGGAAGACGGAAAAATTCTTGATCCTGATCGACTCACCATTAAAATTGCCAAGGCTATCCGGAAGAACAGATATCGAAAATTTCAGCGAAATGAATGCGGATCTGATTGTCATGGGTACCCATGAAAAAGGGGTTTCCCACACCTTTCTGGGAACCGTGGCAAAACGGGTACTGCAACGATCCAGAACGCCTGCACTCATTGTCCCCCTGAGCAAAAAATGGGGATAATCGCAATCACCGGCATTTGGAAAGGACGAATTCCATCGTCCACCAAATGGCCGGTCCCCTTTTTTAGCGCCGAGAAGCACGTCCTGATTAATTATCCAGTATTTTGCGAATAGTTTTCGCCAGCACAGATATTTCAAAGGGTTTCATTAAACAGGCCTCAGCCCTTACTGCATCCAGATTTTCCAGCCGGGAACTGTATCCGGTGCAGATAATGGCTTTGACGTCAGGCTTTATTTCACGCAACTGTTTAATGAACTGATCCCCAGTCATCTCGGGCATGGTCATGTCAGTGATGACCAGATGGAAGGCTTCCGGATTTTTTCTGAAAAAGTCCAGGGCCTTCTTGGGATTGGTTTCCGTGACGGGGTGATAGCCCAGGCGTTTTAAAATTTGTTCCTCCAGTTTTATAATGTGCACATCATCGTCCACAAGGAGAATGGTTTCATTGCCTGTTTTAACACTGTTCACCGGTTCAGATTTTGGGGGATCCATGGTCTTGCCCCGGGGGAAATAACATTCACAGCTGGTTCCTTCATTTATTCTGCTGTAAATTTTAATCATTCCATCATGGGCTTTCATAATGCCATGGACCACGGAAAGCCCCATGCCAGAGCCTTTATCAATGGGCTTGGTGGTAAAAAAAGGATCAAAAATATCATCAATAATTTCTTCGGCAATCCCCTCCCCTGTGTCTGAGACAGTCAAACGAACATATTCACCTGGCATAATGCAAAGGCTCTGGGAGCGAAGAGGTTTGGAAATAAAAACATTTTCCAGTTTAATGGAAAGTTTTCCCCCGGTGGACTCCATAGCATGGGCGGCATTGTTACAAAGGTTGATCAGAATCTGATGAATCTGGGTGGGATCGCCAATAACAGGATGACAATCTTTTTGAATTTTTTCCTTAAACTGTATGTTACTGGGAAGGGAGGCCCGGAGAAAGGTGATGGCATTCTTAACGATTTTATCCATTTTCAGGGTCTGCATGGGGTGTTCATCCCTTCTACTGAAACTTAAAAGCTGGGCAACAATTTTTTTACCCCGCAGGCTTGCCACTTTAATCTCATCAAAAAAATGGTGAAGGGATTCATCCCGGGGAATATCGGCAATGGCAAGTTCGGCATTGCCAAGAATTACCCCCAGAATATTATTGAACTCGTGTGCAACCCCCCCGGAAAGAGTTCCCACCGCCTCCATTTTATGGGCCTGGAAAAGCTCTTTTTCCAGGTTTTTCCGCAGGGTGATATCTTGAATAACACCGTTTATCTTTAAGGGATTTCCTTTTTGATCCCCCTCCAGTTCGGCAATCGTTATAACGCACTTTGGTTTTCCCGTATCCCGGGCAAAAATCTTAAACTCCAATTGATGGGTATCTTCTTTCTCAACCTGTTCCATTATCGTTTTATGCACTTTTTTCTTTTCCGGTATACAGCCTTCCACCTCAGCCACAGAAAAGAAATCTTTTTCCGGATCAAATCCAAAAATGCGTTTGGTTTCTTTGGATGCCCAGAATGTTTCTGTGGCAAAATGATATTCCCAGTTTCCCACCTTACCCAGAGCCTGGGCTTTTTCATATCTTTTTTCGTTGAGCTCCAGGGCCTCCAGTGTCTGTCGTCTGACCTCAACCATCTGATTGGCGGCCACGGCGATATTCCTGAATTCATCAAATGTCAGAGAATCGGGTTCAATATATACCGATGTCAGAGAGGCTTTTTCAAAAAAATCAGAAAAGGTTTTAATGCCGTGGTGAACCTTCTGTGCCAGATGCCTTACCCATAAATAACTCAACAGGGACATCATAAGGAAAAGGAAAAGACTTGTGGCGGATTTTTTCTTGAAATCTGCGTACAATGCATTTTTCCGGAACAAAATAGTGCTGTCAATGGCATCAATATAAATGCCTGCGCCGATGATCCATTTCCATCCGGGGACATTGTGTACATAAACAAGTTTGGGGGAGGGAATATCTGAATCAAGCTTTGGCCAAGCATACCTCACAAATCCCTCCCCTGAAGTTCTTGCCACCCGGTCCATTTCCTGAATGACCTTAACCCCATCAGGGTCGGTGAGATCCCAGATACTTTTCCCCCCCCGGGTAACCTTACCATTGGTGAACAACGGGTACCCCCCATAAACACTGCCGAAAAAATATCCGTCCTTTCCAAATCGCATTTTGGAAATACGAGTTAGTACATCGCTCTGGATTTCTGTTTCTATGTCGTCCAAGTAGATGCCCGTACCAATGCCCCATGCATAGGGCTTGAAAAATTTTACAAAGGCAATCTTTTCAAAATCATGTGTTTTTTCATCAGGCTTTGTCCAAGCATACCTGTAAAATCCCTGGATATCCCGATGCAAAATCTCGATCATATCCCTTACCACAAACCGGCCATGGGGGTCCTGAATGGGCAACATATTAGTGCCCTCCAGTTCGGGACGGTCTGGGAAAAGAACTTCAATGCCATCCATGGTAAAGGCAAAATAATACCCGGTGCCATTGCCGAAGCGAATGGTGCGCAGGGCATCCAGAATCATTTTTTTTATTTCCGGATCTGGTCGATGACCCTTATTTTCCTGATAGATATTCGTTGCAATAGCATGGGCTTCTTCAACCCGCTGTTGAATATTCTCTTTCAACCGGGCTTCGGTCTGGTTTTCCATGTACTCAATATAATCAAGTACATTTGTCACCTGATTTCTAAGGAATTCCTTCTGGGTATCAACATATTGTGTTCTCAACCGCTGGGATTCGATGTTAAAGGCGGCGTATTCATTGTATATCCAGAACAGATATAATGAACCTGTGGCCGTAAATATGACGGCAATCATATTGCGCAGAAGAAGTTTCCTAATGGTTATCATGCAATATTTCCTTAATTTTCAACTTACGGCAAGATTTACCCCCATCTTGTGTGAAAAAAAGCGGGGCCTGGTAACACAAGCCCGGTTATCCGGGAAGAATGCTCAGGATTTTCGCACTGGTTGTACGTTTTTATCAGTGCGGTAATCACGCCAATAAATATTCCGAAGATATCCATTAGAAGAAAAAAAAGCAACTGATATCAAAATTATGGGGTTGAACACAATTTTGTCCAGACATCACAATTGGCTGGCCAATATTGTGTGCAAGCCCTTATTTTCCTAAGCAATTTTACGTTGCAGTATTTTAAATTCTTTATCCACCTGCTCTTGAATACCCCTTCGATCTTCCGGTGTAAGGTGTTTAAAGCGAGACTGAAGATTGAGATACGCATCCACTGGTAAGGCCCCCAGTTCATTTATGGTATAGGAGATGCCTTCTTCAACTTCGTACAGGGGAAACATATTACACCGGGTGGCAAGACGGGCAATTTTAACGGCGTATTCCGATGGTGCCCCCCACCCTGTGGTACAGGTGGCATAGATATGAATAAATCGGGTGCCGCCCTTTAAATCCCTTGCCTTTTTAAATTTACGCATAAGATCTTCGGGGTAGGCAATGTTAGCCGTGGCGGCATAGGAAACCCCATGGGCCGCCATGATTTCAATCATGTTTTTTTTCCGGGTCTTTTTCCAGCCCTGGCCTGGTGTGGTGGTGGTGCGGGACCCGTAGGGGGTAGAGGAACTTCTTTGTACTCCGGTGTTCATATAGGCTTCATTGTCATAACACACAAAAATGATGTCATCATTTCGTTCGGCTGCCCCGGAAAGTGCTTGAATGCCGATGTCAAAGGTGCCACCGTCCCCGGCCCAGGCCACCACCGTTGTTTTAGTGTCTCCTTTCATATCAAGTCCGGCCCGCACTCCGCTTGCGGTGACCGCCGCCGAAGGAAAGGCCGTATGAAGGATGGGTACCTTTAAGGACGACATTGGATGGGGGCCGGCAATGATGGCCCAGCAGCAGGCGGGGATCACCAGGATGGTATCCTTTCCCAGGGCTTTTAAGGCCAGGTTCATGGCAATGCTGGCACCGCATCCGGGACAGCTCATGTTTCCAGGTTCTGCAAAATCCACCTCGGGTACATTAAATTTTTGCATATATAAAATTCCTGTAAAATAAAATTGGGATCATAAAATTGTGATCAGGCTTGGCTTATGGGCGTTTTGACGGTGTCTGACTGTATGGCCTTGTCAACAAAAGTATCCAAAATCCATGGGCCCCACATTTGGATATGGCATATTCAGATGCAATCCGGCTTTACTCATGCTCCCGGGGGGTCATCCCCAGCCATTCACATCCGGCTGGGGGCACTTGCCTGTCCCGGGTTTTAAAATAAACCTCTGAAATGATCTCCGGGGTGATATCCCGTCCCCCAAGTCCTGCAATATAATTAAACACCACAGGCCCCTGGGACAGAGGTTGCAATGCCCCCTTAATCTCCTGAGCAAAAATGCCGCCGGAGCCAAAGGAAAAATTACGATCCAGCACCGCCACTTTCCGGGCATTCTTCAAGGCCCGGGCAATACGTTTTCCCGGAAATGGACGGAAGGTTTTGATTTTTAAGATACCAAATCGTTCCCCCTGATTTTCAAGATCCATCTGCACCTGCCGGGCCGTACTGGTGGTGGACCCCGTGGTGACCAGTATGATATCGGCATCCTGGCAGTTAATCTCCTCAATCATCCCATACCTACGATGGAAAAAGGCTTCAAATTCATCTTCCACAGAGTTATATATATCAAGGGTATGTTCCATGGCCTGATGAATGCTTTCTCTCATCTCCATGTACACCGCAGGAGGGGCCATCTGAAACAGGGAAAAGGGATTGTCCGGATCAAGGGCAATACGAGGTTCGTAGGACGGCAGAAAATCATCCACAAGCCCCTGTTCCGGAATGTCAACCGGTTCAAAGGTGTGGGAAACAAAAAAAGCATCAATAACCACCATTACCGGCAGATTCACAAGCTCTGCCAGGCGAAAGGCAAAAAGAGTCGTATCCATGGCCTCCTGGCCGTTTTCGCAGTACAGCTGTATCCATCCGGTGTCTCGCTGGGCAAGGGAATCGCTCTGGTCCATCCAGATGTTCCATCCCGGTCCCAGGGCACGGTTTACCTCCCCAAGGACAATGGGAAGCCTGGCACCGGCCGCCCAGTGAAGCATTTCGTGCATCAGGGCAAGACCATGGGACGAGGTGGCGGTGAAGGTGCGAACCCCGGTACTTGCCGCCCCGACAACGGCGGCCATGGCCGAGTGTTCACTTTCCACGGGAATAAACTTTGCCTTCATTTCACCACTGGCACAATATTCAGAAATGGCCTCAATGATGTGGGTCTGGGGGGTAATGGGGTATCCTGAGACCACTTCCACCCGGGCAAGTTTCACCGCTTCAGAAATGGCATGACTGCCTTCAATGACCTGCTTCATTTTTCCTCCTCCATGGTGATGGCGTTCCTTGGGCACTCCACGGAACAAACCCCGCAGCCCTTACAATAATCCAGATCAATCACCTTTCTACCGTTTTGCCGTGTGATGGAAATTTCCGGACAGAAGATCCGGCAATTTTCGCATTCATTGCAGAATCCGCATTGATAACAGCGATTGGCTTCTGCCAGGGCTTGTTTTTCCGTATAGGTTTTTTCCACCTCATCAAAGGTGGTCACCGCCGTTTCCGGCATCATATGTTCGGGATCAATACGGGGAATAGAGATAAAATAATCCCGGTTAATTTCACCTTCCATCACCACATGGCCTGCATTATCTTTTCTCTTTCCCTTGAGATATATTTCCATGGACAGGGCATCGGCCTTCCCCACCCGGCAGGTATCCAAGGTTTCTCCGACCTTGTTGATACCATCTTGAAAAAATACGGCAAGGGCAAGGGCCGCCTCTTTACCCGATGCAATGGCATGGGTGACACTCTGAACGGGATTGACACAATCGCCCCCATAAACAAAAGGAATCTCTTTTAAATCAAATTTAATATTGGCAAAAGTGGTATTCATATCCGTGCCTGCCGGTTTCCAGGCCCCATGGAGGGCGGCACCAATGCCCGAATAAATGTCGTTAAACACCATGGTTTCCATGGTATCGTCAACGGGGATAACCCGGGTGCGGCCATCGGTGCCTTTTTCGGCCACCGGTGTCATGGTCACCACATTTAACTCAAGTCCCCGGGCAGTTTTTTTAACAGCCACCGGAGATTTCAGTTCCCGTATTTCAACGCCTTCCTTTTGGGCTTCCAGGATTTCTTCTTCAAAGGCGGGCATCTCCTGTTTTCGACGGCGATACACAATAATAGGATCGGCCCCCAGGCGTTTCAGGGATCTTGCCACGTCAATGGCGGTGTTGCCGCCACCGATCACGGCCACCCTGCCCTTTTGGGGGGAGACGGTGCCGCGCTGGATATCCATTAAAAGCTGCAGACCCTCCTTTACATGAGTTTCTCCATCAATGCCCATGGTAAGCGGTATGGAAAGACCGGGGCTTATGAAAACCCCATCAAAATCATCCTGGGCTTTGGAGAAAAAGGTTTCATCAAGGATATGGTTGTAATGGATTTTAATGCCCAGCTTAAGGATATTGTCTATTTCATGGTTCAGCACCGGTTTGGGAAGCCGATGGGCCGGAATACCCCACTGCATGACACCACCCGCCCTGTCCGTGGATTCAAATATGTCGCAGGCAATACCCAGCCGGGTTAGAAAATACGCCGCCGACAGACCGGCGGGACCGGCCCCCAGAATGGCAACCTTTTTCCCGGTGGCGGGAACAGACGGGGCATCCAGGGGGAAATCTGCCGCCATGGCCCTGTCACCCACATAACGTTCCATGCATCGAATGCCCACGGCCCGGTCCTGCCCTTTACGATTGCAGGCGGTTTCACAGGTATGAAAACAAACCCTGCCGCAGGTGGCCGGAAAGGGATTTTCTTTTATAAATGATCGGTATGCTCCGCGCACATCACCGTTTGTCAGGCGCATGACCACTTCCGGAATATAATTGCCTGCAGGGCAGGCGGCACTGCAGGGAGCGGTTTTATTTTCATACACCGGCCGGGCAAATCGCCAGGAACCGGTCTTGTTTATTCTGGAACTTTCATAGGATTTTGATATATAAAGCGATACATTGTTTTTCAATCGCTGAGTTTCCGGTTTTTCTTTCACAACTGCTTGGGATTCCATTGAACCTCCCTTATTTTGCTCCTGAAATGCCATGAGAACTGGGTCAAAAACGATGTCAAACCTGACTACCTCGTTGCCCACCAAGATATGATGGGTGGTCAAGCGTATGCCCAAGCACTCAAGTAGACAAGGTTTTCACCGAATCATAGGCCTGTCTGGCGGCTGCCACATTTTGCTCCTGCTTCACCGGCACTTCCTTTAATATGGCCTTTTCAATGTATTTCATGTCCGGCATAGCCATCACCCGGGAAAAGGCACCCAGCATGGCTGTGTTGATGATGGGGCGGGTCCGGCTGCCCAGACCATTGTTCAGGGCCACGGCAGCGGCATCCACCACAGCCACCCTGAAATCTTTAAAGGGGTCCATGTCTTCCGGCGCTTCCGGGGCATTTATCAGGATGATGGCATTTTTTTTAAGTCCCCGGGTGACATCAATGGCCGTCAGAAGCTTACTGTCCATGACCACCAGATGATCCGGGGTATAGACATTGCTTCTTACCAGAATATCAGCTTCGGAAATCCTCAGAAAAGCTTCAACCGGTGCCCCCCGTCGTTCAACCCCGAACAGGGGAAAGGTTTGTACCTGGTATCCGGAATCAAAAAAAGCCTTAGCCAGGGAAATGGAGGCCAGCACTGTGCCCTGCCCTCCCCGTCCATGGAACCTTATTTCAAGCATACTGGGTATCTCCTTTTGCAAGCCAGCTCTTTAGCTGTTTTTTCAGCCATTAAATTATTACTCAATTTTCAGTAAAAAAACGGGCTTGGTCATAAAGATGGACCACCTACCCCTCCCCAGTATGGGCCATCTTGTAACCAAGCCCAAACAAGTAAAGTATCGCTGTAGCGATTCGTTAGGGCCTGATCACAACATCAATCACTCCTGGGGAGCGTGATTACCACCCTGATGTTTAATATGATCAAACTGATTTGTTATCGTCAAAAAAACTATTGCTAATTAAGAGTACTGTCAAGACAAAAATCAGCATTCCCTCCCATAACACGCCCATACTGTCCTGAAAGACTATCGGCTTCTGTGATCAGGGCATTCTTATAATTTGTGTTTGGTGAAAAGAAGTGATACCCTCATTTTTGTTTTAAAGTCAGGTAACTGGCCGATAAAGAATATGCCGGAATGCGAATGCCAAAAGGCAGTTGTACTATTTGACATAAATAGCTTTACCCAGAGGAGAAAAGACGAATGTCAAAATCAGAAGATTCAAAAAAAGATGTGAAGAAGAAACCACAGAAAACAGCCAAGGAAAAAAAACAGGCAAAGCAGGAAAAAAAGAAGAATAAATAGATGTCGTTATTTTGTCTGGTTTTATGGGGGTGAGGTCAAGTGCTAAAACAAACACATGACCTTGTTCCCATAAAACCTTCGTGAAAAAATCGGGCCTGAAGGCATAAGGAAAACGCCCACTGAAATTCTGGTTTTAAACTTGCTGTCTTTTCAAGTGTCAGACCAGTCCAGAATCACTTTGCCCGCCTGGCCGCTGTTCATCACATCAAACCCCTTCTGGAATTCGTCCATGGAAAATCGGTGGGTGATCACCGGGGTGATGTTGAGCCCGGACTGTAAAAGGTTAATCATTTTATACCAGGTTTCAAACATCTCCCTGCCGTAAACACCCTTGAGGGTGAGACTTTTAAAAATCAGAAGATCCGTGTTCAATAAGGGTTTATTGGAAAATATACCCAGCATGGCGATCTTGCCGCCATGATTCATGTTTTCCAGCATCTGGTCAAAGGCAGACACCACACCGGACATTTCCATGCCAATGTCAAACCCCTCAAGCATGCCCAGTTCTTTTTGAATATCCTTAAGGTTTTCCCGGTTAATATTCACCGTACGGGTGGCCCCTAATTTTTTTGCCAAGTCCAGACGATAATCATTTACATCGGTGATCACAACGTGCCTTGCACCTATTTTTCCGGCAATGGCAGCTGCCATGATACCGATGGGGCCCGCCCCGGTGATAAGCACATCCTCCCCCACCAGATCATAGGAAAGGGCGGTATGAGCCGCATTACCGAAGGGGTCCATGATGGCGGCCACATCATCCTCCAGCCACTCGGGAATGGGATAGACGTTTATCTCCGGAATCACCAGAAATTCAGTAAAACAGCCAATGCGGTTCACCCCCACCCCATGGGTATCAATACATAGATGACGTTTACCTGCCCGGCAATTACGGCAGATTCCACAAGTTAGATGCCCTTCCCCTGACACACGCTGACCCGGCTGGAAATTTTTTACCCCCTCTCCCACTGCCACTACTTCTCCCACAAATTCATGACCGATGACCATGGGGGGGGTGATGGTCTTTCGGGACCAGGCATCCCAGTTGTAAATATGCAGATCTGTTCCACAAATGGCAGTTTTTTTTATTTTAATCAGAACTTCCCCGGGACCATGCGTAGGTTCCGGTACTGTCTGGAGCCATAGACCCGGTTCTGGTTTTGCTTTTATGATTGCTTTCATTTTATGTCCTGTTTGTTTTCAGTACTCAGCAGATGGAGACTGGGTATCAATCAGGTGCTGGGTTCTGGATTTTGGATGTTGGGTTTTCGAACATCAATAATTGTATTCCTTTATTTAATAACGCCCAGTTGACGTCCAACTTTTTCAAATGCGGCAACCGCTTTATCAATGTGTGTCTTGTCATGGGCTGCTGACATCTGGGTGCGGATACGGGCCTGTCCCCGGGGTACCACTGGAAAAGAAAAACCCACCACATAAATACCTTCTTTCAGCATACCCTGTGCCATTTTGCTGGCAAGGACAGCATCTCCAAGCATCACAGGAATAATGGCATGGTCTCCTGGTACCAGATTAAAGCCCAGTTTTTCCATTTCAGCTCTGAAATAGTTACTGTTCTCTTTTAATTTACGACGCAGATCATCGCCTTGTTTGAGTAACTCAATGATTTTCAGAGAGGCCGCCGCAATGGTGGGGGCCAGGGTGTTGGAAAAAAGATAGGGCCGAGAGCGTTGTCGAAGCCATGCAATGATTTCTTTTCGCCCGCTGGTATAGCCACCGGATGCGCCGCCCAATGCCTTACCAAAGGTACCGGTGATGATATCCACGCGCTCCTGTACCCCGCAATATTCAGGGGTACCACCCCCTTTTTCACCCACAAATCCCACGGCATGGGAGTCATCCACCATTACCAGGGCATCGTATGCATCAGCCAGATCACAGATTGCTTTAAGATTGGCGATGGTGCCGTCCATAGAGAAAACCCCGTCGGTGGTTATGAGAATGTGACGACATCCCTGATCCCTGGCCGCCTTAAGCTGCACATTAAGATCTGCCATATTATTATTTTCATACCGGAACCGTTTGGCCTTGCAAAGGCGGACACCGTCAATGATACTGGCATGGTTCAGTGCATCGCTGATAATGGCATCCTCCGCCTGAAACAAAGTTTCAAACAGACCGCCATTGGCATCAAAGCACGAAGAGTAAAGAATGGTATCTTCGGTGTGCAGAAAATTGCTGATGGCCTTTTCCAGAGTTTTATGCACGGACTGGGTACCACAGATGAACCGCACCGATGCCATGCCAAACCCCCAGATATCAATGCCTTCCTTTGCTGCAGCCATTACTTCGGGGTTGTTGGCAAGTCCTAGGTAATTATTTGCACAGAAATTAATCACTTGTTCTCCCCCGGCAACGGTGATGAGCGCCTGCTGCTGGGAGGTGATGACTCGTTCTTCCTTGTACAGACCTTCGTTTTTTAACTCTTCCATCTGTAGGACGAGATCGTTTAGAAATGCTTGTCCCATGGTTTCTCCTTTTTTCGGTATCCAGAGTTAAGTTTGTAATGCAATCAATTGTCAAAAGTATAAAGTTTGATAAAAAACTCAGACTTCAACAACATAAGCCTGACCCCATTGGTTCGCAAATTATGACGCATGGTCCATTCTATGATCAAGAACTAATTTATGCTTTTCCATAAGTTTGTACCAGAGACAAAATCCGTTGCGCCCCTAGTACAGAGCAAGCGCTCAATAAACCCCATATTCTCAAGGAACCCAAACGCTGAGAGAATAAGAC
>NZ_BAAHYK010000071.1:0-18117 GCF_054657595.1 Desulfocicer niacini | reverse complement strand
GACCCATTACAGATAAGATTTATATATCTTCAACACACCCTCTTTAAAAAAACAACACAGCAGGAACATGGATATCCATATTCCTGCTCTGTATCTTTAAATTAAGAGGGCAATCGTTGAAACAATTGATTGTGCATCCACAGATATACAGGTTAGAATACCCGTTTGCACACGTCTCCAATTTCTCCAAGGTTTTCACAAACATGGATACCATTCTTTTTGAAGGCTTCCACCTTGGCCTGCCCGGTACCGCTGCTGCCGCTGATGATGGCACCGGCATGGCCCATACGCCTGCCGGGGGGGGCTGTCAATCCGGCTATAAATCCCACAACAGGCTTGGTTACATGTTTTTTAATGTAGTCTGCGGCCTCTTCTTCGGCATTACCGCCGATCTCTCCCACCATAACAATGGATTTGGTTTCGGGATCTTTTTCAAAGGCTTCCAAAACATCAATGAAATTGGTGCCGTTCACCGGATCACCACCAATGCCGATGCATGTGGTTTGTCCCATGCCAAGCTTGGTTAGCTGGTCCACCACCTCGTAGGTAAGGGTGCCGGAGCGGGAGACAACACCCACAGGGCCGCCAGCCATATGAATTTTGCCCGGCATAATGCCGATTTTACATTCACCCGGTGTGATAATTCCCGGGCAGTTGGGTCCGATAAGACGGCATTTTTTAGTGGCCAGAAAATTTTTCACCCGCACCATGTCCATCACCGGAATCCCTTCCGTGATGGCCACAATAAGGTCCACACCGGCATCGGCAGCTTCCATGATGGCATCGGCTCCAAATGGCGGTGGTACGAAAATAAGGCTTGCGTTGGCCCCTGTTGTTTCCACAGCAGCTCTTACTGTATCAAACACAGGGATGCCGTCCATGTCCTGGCCCCCCTTGCCCGGCGTAACCCCGGCAACCACATTGGTACCATATTCAACACACTGCCTGGTGTGGAACTGCCCTTCCTTGCCGGTAATTCCCTGCACAAGAAGCCTGGTGTCCTTGTTTACAAATATGCTCACAGCGTTCTCCCCACGGTTCTTTTAGTAAAACACATCAATGTCTGAGACGTCCTGTTTCCCGGCAATCCATGCGTGAGGGATTTTTTATACTCTCTATAGTAAAGCATGAAAAAAAATACCAGAAAAAACGCACACAGCCACCGATTTTTTTTCAACAAATGAACCGTCGTTATTTATATATTTGATCATGGCAAATTAAAGCACCACAATAAATTTTAATGACCATTTCTAATGATGAATTCTTTTGCCGCACTTAAGCGTCCTGCCTGTGGACAGGTATTTATGCCGTTTATATGGCAGCTGCTATCTTTGCCGCGGCATCCTTTAAGTCCACTGCGCTGGTCAGGTTCAAACCGGAATCGGCAAGAATTTTCTTTCCTTCATCCACGTTGGTGCCTTCCATGCGCACCACAACGGGAATATTGATGCCCGATTTTTTCGCCGCCTGCACAACGCCCTCGGCAAACACATCACACCGCAGAATACCACCAAAGATATTAATCAGCACCGCCTTGACTTTTTCATCCATCAGAATAATACGAAGGGCATTTTCCACCTGTTCGGCGGAGGCCCCCCCCCCCACATCCATGAAGTTGGCAGGCTCTGCCCCGGCAAGTTTAATGATATCCATGGTGGCCATGGCAAGTCCGGCCCCATTGACAATGTTGCCCACATTGCCGTCCAGGTTGACATAGTTGAGGTTGAACTTTGACGCTTCCACTTCCTGGGGATCTTCTTCGTCAAGGTCTCTATAGGCCAGGAGATCTTTGTGGCGGAACATGGCATTGGAATCAATATCCACTTTAGCATCCAGGGCCAGCACCTGGTCATCCGCAGTTAAAATAAGAGGATTTATCTCCACCAAAGAACAGTCATTGGCAACAAAAAGGGTGTAAAGCTGCCGCACCAGACCACCAAACTGTTTTTTGGCAGCCTTGGGAATGGCAAGACCGAATGCCAGCTCACCCAACTGATAATTCTGAATACCCATGAGGGGATTGACATAAATTTTAATTATTTTTTCAGGGGTTTTGGAAGCAACTTCTTCAATGTCCATACCTCCCTCACGGCTGGCCATGATAACCACCTTGGCTGTTTCCCGGTCCACCAGCATGCTCAGATACAGCTCTTTTGCAATGTTCTGACCAGCTTCCACCAGGATCTTTTTAACCAGTCGACCTTCAGGTCCTGTCTGGTGGGTCACAAGGGTCATGCCCAAAATTTCATCGGCAAGACTGCCTGTCGCTTCCAGGGAAGGAGCAAGCTTTACACCGCCGCCCTTGCCACGTCCACCGGCATGTATCTGGGCCTTGACAACCACGGGATACCCGTCCAGCTGTTCAGCAATTTCCTGGGCCTCTTTACGGGAAAACGCCACCCGGCCCTCTGGAACAGGCACATCATACTTTCTAAAAAGCTCCTTTGCCTGGTACTCATGTATCTTCATAATAGATCCTTAACACGTTTCAGATAGTTTTTTATTTCCTGTGGCGGCAGGACAATCTGCCGGGCTTACCAGCTATGCTCTTCTCCCATTCTTGCAAAAAAGGGGAAGAATGTCATGTCCAATACGCCTGTTTCAATTTAACAAAATCTATATTACATGAAATATTCCATGTCAATTTTTCTTGTGTTTTTTTTTGGGGACCCTTCATAGCAAATTCCAAACGCCAAAAAGCTTTACTCTTTCGGGACAATATTTCCCGAAAAAAAAACAGGATTGTTGCTCCAGCAAGTTATAAGCGAGCCAATGAAGGATGCATTTTTTACTACCACATTTTATCAATGTCCATGGCAAGATCTTCTGCCCCCTGGTTCAACAAAAACCGACAAACTAAACATAAGACAACAGACGTTGCGCGGCTGCCGTTGGGGACATCAACTCATTTTCAACCTTGTGAGAAATGTTAGCCATGTTGGCCATCACATCGGGATTTTCCCGGAACCGGGTTTTTAACCCTGTTTCCACCAGATGCCACATCCAGTCCCTGGCCTGTGATTTTCGCCTCTGTTTGAACTCACCTGTGGCCATCATTTTTTTGCGATGGTCCAGGACTGTTTCCCAGACATTCACAGTTCCTTTTTCCAGCATGGCACTGCAGGTGAGGACCGGAGGTCGCCAGGTGGGGGATGCAGGAGAGATCATATGCATGGCAATCTCGTACTCCTGGCGGGCATTGGTGGCCCGTTCCAGATTGTCCCCATCGGCCTTGTTGATGGCAATGGCATCGGCCACTTCGAGAATACCTTTTTTGATGCCCTGGAGTTCATCCCCGGCTCCGGCTATCATCAGGGCCAGAAAAAAATCCACCATGGTGGATACCCGGGTCTCGGACTGCCCCACCCCCACGGTTTCCACCATGACCACATCAAACCCGGCAGCTTCACACACCAGCATCATTTCCCGGGTTTTTGCCGCTACTCCCCCCAGGGTTTCACCCGATGGAGAGGGTCGGATAAAAGCATTTTCATGGCAGGCAAGCTTTTCCATGCGGGTTTTATCCCCCAGGATACTGCCGCCGCTTCTCTGGCTTGAAGGGTCCACGGCCAGCACCGCGACCTTGTGCCCCTCATTGGCCAGATAGAGTCCCAAATTTTCCACAAAGGTACTTTTGCCCACGCCTGGAACGCCGGTGATGCCCAGTCGAATAGAATTCCCGGTGCGGGGCAATAATCCATCCATCACCCGGGCCGCCATGGCTCTATGCCGGGGAAGGGAGCTTTCCACCAGTGTCATGGATTTGGCAATCCAGCGGCGATTTCCGGCAAAAACACCTTCAACAAAGGCATCACATTCGTTCAAGTCCATAAATATCAAGCTCCCAGGGCGTTCAGGGTTCTATTGGCGCAATCGGTGACAACACTGCCCGGCCCAAAGACTTCAACGGCACCGGCTGCTCTAAGCATGTCATAGTCTTTGGGTGGAATAATACCGCCCACCACCACCTTGATATCGGCGGCACCCTCTTTTTCCAGGGCTGCGATCAATGCCGGCACCAATGTTTTATGTCCAGCTGCCAGGCTTGAAACCCCCACCACATGGACATCGTTTTCCACGGCCATACGGGCCGCCTCCTCAGGTGTCTGGAACATAGGGCTGATATCCACATCAAAACCGAAATCAGCATAGGCTGTGGCAATTACTTTTACGCCTCGGTCATGACCATCCTGACCCATCTTGGTCACCAGAATACGGGGTCGACGGCCGTGCTCTTTTTCAAAATTTTCCGTGCGTTTTCTCAGGGCGGTTATGATTTCAGTATCTTTGAATTCAGATGCATATACCCCTGAAATACACTGGGTGGTGGCCACAAATCGACCAAATACCTTTTCCATTGCGTCGGATATTTCCCCCACTGTGGCCCTGGCCCTGACGGCTGTGATGGCAGCGGCCAAGAGATTGGAGCCATTCTCTGCAGCTTTCGTAACATCTTCCAGGGCCTTTGCCACAACAATTGCGTCTCTGTCGCGTCTGATCTGCTCCAGACGGGCCACCTGTTCGGTTCGAACTTCATCACTGATTTCAAGCACTTCAATGGGTTTTTCATCGGCGATGGTGTATTTATTCACACCGACGATGACGTCTGTGCCTCCATCAATTCTGGCCTGACGTCGGGCAGCCACTTCTTCAATGCGGCGTTTGGGCATGCCGGTTTCAATGGCTTTTGCCATACCGCCAAGATCTTCAACTTCCTTTAAAATTTTTCGAACCTCATTTACGATACTCTGGGTCAGTGATTCCACATAGTATGAGCCCCCCAGAGGATCCACAACGGAAGTGACTTTGGACTCTTCCTGGACGATGATCTGGGTATTTCGGGCGATTCTGGCCGAGGTTTCCGTGGGCAGGCCAACCGCCTCATCAAAGGAGTTGGTGTGCAAGGACTGTGTGCCGCCAAGAACGGCGGACATGCATTCCAGAGTGGTTCTGATGATATTATTATAGGGGTCCTGCTGGGTCAGGCTCCAGCCCGAGGTCTGGCAGTGGGTACGGAGCATGCTGGATTTGGGGTTTTTAGGGTTGAACTGCCCCATGATTTCAGCCCAGAGAAACCGGGCAGCCCGAAGCATGGCAATGTCCATGAAAAAATTCATGCCGATGCCAAAGAAGAAGGAGAGGCGAGGTGCAAACGCGTCAATATCAAGACCAGTAGCAAGAGCTGCCTTGACATACTCAAGGCCGTCGGCCAGGGTAAAGGCTGTCTGAAGCACTGAATCGGCACCGGCCTCCATCATGTGGTAGCCGCTTATGCTCACGGTGTTGAATTTGGGCATGTGTTCGGAACAATAACCGATGATGTCGGCAATGATGCGCATGGAAGGGGTGGGGGGATAGATGTAGGTATTCCGGGTGAGATACTCTTTTAGGATATCATTCTGGATGGTTCCTGAAAGCTGTTCCTGTTTTACGCCCTGCTCTTCGGCGGCCACAATGTAACCGGCAAGGATGGGCAGCACAGCACCGTTCATGGTCATGGAAACCGACATTTTATCCAGGGGAATCTGGTCAAAAAGGATCTTCATATCTTCAACGGAATCCACGGCCACACCGGCCTTTCCCACATCGCCAAATACACGGGGATGGTCGGAGTCGTACCCCCTGTGGGTGGCAAGGTCAAAGGCGACGGAAAGTCCCTTTTGACCTGCGGCAAGATTTTTCCGATAAAAGGCGTTGGACTCCTTGGCTGTGGAAAAACCGGCATATTGACGGATGGTCCAGGGACGTCCTGTGTACATGGTTGCTTTGGGTCCCCGGACAAAGGGTGAGAAACCCGGCAAAGACGATGTGAATTCCACAGTCTCAAGATCTTGTGCCGTATAAAGTGGTTTAATTTCAATCCCTTCCGGGGTCTGGGTATTCAATGATTCAAGGGGCTTCCCCCTGAGTTCCTTTTCAGCTAGAGTCTTCCAGCTGTTTACATCCGGTACTTGTGACATGTTCAATACCTTTCCTTTTAGAAGATGACGACGCGTATTTCATCTATCCTGTTCAACCATAAATGCCAGGGGTTGCCGGTTTTAATCCCGCTGACA
Source organism: Desulfocicer niacini (assembly GCF_054657595.1). Classification (NCBI taxonomy): domain Bacteria; kingdom Pseudomonadati; phylum Thermodesulfobacteriota; class Desulfobacteria; order Desulfobacterales; family Desulfobacteraceae; genus Desulfocicer; species Desulfocicer niacini. The sequence goes on along the minus strand of NZ_BAAHYK010000071.1, from coordinate 12,061 downwards.
CAACTCCACCAGGACCCCTGAGGTGTCTTTGGGGTGCAAAAAAGCAATTTTGGCACCACCGGCACCATTGCGGGGTTTTTCATCAATCAGTCGAATTCCCTTGGCTTTCAGTTCTTCCAAGGCGGTTTCAATGTTTTCCACCCGGAAGGCGACATGCTGAATGCCCTCACCCTTTTTATCAATATACTTGGCCACAGGACCATCAGGAGCGGTGGATTCCAGAAGTTCAACCTCACTTTCCCCCACGGGTAAAAATGCAGTGGTGACTTTCTGCGCTTCAACGGTTTCTGTACCGGCGAACTCCATTCCGAGAACATCTGTCCAGAAATTTTTACCATGCTCAATGCTTTTAACTGCAATCCCAAGATGATCAATTTTAAGTACTTTCATTTTTCTCCCTTTTTTTTGCAAAACAAGAAATATCAAGTGCCAGACAAAGACAAAGACAATCTGATACCGAGTTACGCCATTTTTTTCATATAATGAAGGATTGCTCATTCCTTGCCGGGCACGGTGATGGCCCGCCACACCATGTCAAACAAAATATTGCTCTGAGCAGCAAGATTTTCCTTGCAACCCCGCTGGACCCACATGAAAAACGAACGCTGCACCAGCCCCATCATAATGTCCAGCAAAACGCCAGATCGAACCCGGGGATTAAGGACACCTTGCTCCTGTCCCTTTTTCAGAACTTCCAGATAGAGATGAATCATTTTTTTTTGTTCAAATGTTTTATCTGCCATCCATGTGGCCATGGGAAGGGTCATGAAAAGCATGCGCCCAAGATAGGGATGGCGTTCATAATAATCTAACTGAAGCCAAAGGACTTTGCGCAGTTTTTCTTTAAGGTCTTCAATGCCCTGAAGATGATCTATGATTCGATTGGTGAGTCTGCCAAGCCAGATATCAACATAAGCAAACACCAACTGCTCCTTACTGCCGAAATGCTTATATATGGTTGTGAAGCTCACCCCGGCAGCCTTTGCCACATCCCGGATATTTGCTCTGTGAAAATCAGAATGGGAAAAAATGTCCATTACGGCCTTCTCCAGGCGATCGCTAACCTCAGGTCGCAATTTTGGTAATGATGTTTTCTTACCTTCCGTCATGTTTTCAGACGTCATTTAGTGACTTAAATTCCCTTAAAAATTATAATTGAAGACTTTTCCGCACCATAAAACATCAAAATCAAATCAAGTACCGCACACATTATTGAGGAAAAAGAAACATTGTTACTGTTCATGCCATACCATCAGCACAACAGAGCTGTCAAGAAAAAAATGGCCGTAATCAAGAAGCGGCCACAACCTTATGATATCGTCGGTAAAAATTTCTTGCAAAATCGTCCTGTTTTGTGCATACAAACATCCCATGACTCATTGGAATGAACCCACACAGATCAAGACATGGTTCCGGGGAATGTTATCACCGATACATGGTATCATGTTTATCTTTCTGGTGATCACCCTGGTATCGGAATTCCAGACCAACTGGTGTGAATACCTTGTGGGAGAATATCTGGCATCCACAAACTCCAAAAGACCAGAAATCGGCACAGTGTGGGAAACCGGAGACCGTACAGACACGGCCCGATCCTACCTTAAAACCATCACAGACAGCAGAAAGGATGCCACCCGATATGCCCGTGAAGCTTCTTCTTTTATTCAACTTGCCTCGGGTATTCTGCCAGGTCAATGGACCCACATCACCAAAGCGCATTTTAAGCAACTCTATCTGGCCCTACCCGAACCAGCAGCAGTGGCTCTTATCCCTCCCCTGGAGCTGGTATGGCTTTTCAACGGCGACACCGTGGACAAGATTTTCTGTGAAGGCAAGGCCCACGGGCTTGACATTTATTTTCTTGCCCCGGAAAACCGGGTCGTCAGACAGATCACTCTAACCCGGGTCACCCTGTCTGAACTTGACCAGGACAATACTATTTTTAGCGGCTCCCTCAGGGATATTTCTGATTTCCAGGGCACCATCATCCCCTCAAACAAATTTTTCAAAACGGCATTGACCCTTTCTGCTGACACCCTTTCCGAATTAATCATCCGGCCGGAAACACTCATGCCGGATCGGGGCGTTTTTTCACGGGTGGGGATCTGGCCCGCTGACCCGACGGGATATGTAAAACTTGGGTTTGAAGTCCAGGAACCAGGGGAAAACCTTGTTATTTTTGCAAAAGGCCGACAATGGGCCGTCCAGAAACTCATAGCCCGCCTCCAGGAGGGCGTAAAATGAAAATTATATCTGATGTCCTCCCATGGGCCACTACCCTATTTTATACCGCGGTGGCCACCATTGCCTCCGGAATTCTGGTACTGGTATTTTTTGTTTTTTATGGCGCTCAGAGCCTTCCCCGACTGCCCCATCCCCTGTCCCGCATCATTGAAACTCCCAAAACAGAAATCTTTGCCGCCTCCGGAGAAAAACTCATTACGCTGGGCAGAAAAGAGCCCGTCCCCCTGTCCCGGGTATCTCCCCATTTCATCAATGCCATCCTGGCAGTGGAAGACCATAAATTCATGGATCACAGCGGGTTCAGCAAACTCCGAACCATGAAAGCCCTTTATATTACCTTGGTACACCCTGGCCGGATTCAGGGAGCGTCCACCATTACCCAACAGCTGGCTAAAAATCTTTTTTTCAGCTTTCAACAGACCTATCTTCGAAAATTTAAAGAACTCCTGGTGGCTCTGCAAATTGAATATACTTTCCCTAAAACAGAAATCCTCAACGCCTATGTCAACCAGATCGCCTTTGGTGCCGGAGCCCAGGGGGTGGAACGTGCAGCCCGGGTATTTTTCGGCAAGTCCGCCGCAGATTTGACCCTGGGTGAAGCAACTCTTCTTGCGGGACTTCCCCAGTCGCCCAGTCGTTACAATCCATACCGCCATTATGATCGCGCCCTTAAACGAAGGGAGGTGGTCATTCACCGAATGGTGGCCACCGGTTATCTGACCCGGGAAAAGGCAGCCAGCATCTTAAAGGAAAAACCCGTTCTTTCAGCCCTTCATGCCGATGCCAGAACCGGCAGTTATTTTCTGGATACCCTCATTGCACAACTCATCTTGCAATATGGCAGTGATGTGGTATTCCATGGTGGTATCAAGGTAACCGTCACACTGGATACCACCATGCAGCGGGCAGCCGAAATGGCGGTCACCATGGGAATGAACCACCTTGACAAAATCATGGGAGCAGATGAAAAAAACAAAACTGTTCCCCAGGTGGCCCTTGTGGCAATTGACACTGGTTCCGGTGCGGTGAAGGCCATGGTGGGTGGAAGAAACTACTACAGATCGGAATTTAACCGCACGATTTCCAGCAAACGCCGGGCAGGATCTGCTTTCAACCCCTTTGTTTTTTACGCTGCCATGAAAACCCATAACATCCATGGTGGTACTATGGTACCCTCTCCCAGAAAAGAAATGCCCGACGGACATATACTGTCACCATCCCTTCATAGGGCACCCCATGATAAAATCATTTTAAAACTGGCCCAGACCCTTTCTGAAAACAAGGTTTTAGCAACTCTGATGCAATCCACCGATCCGGCCATGGTCACGGATATTGCCCAGCTTTGTGGTGTCACAGCGCCCATGAAATTCAATCCTTCCGTGGAGCCAGGCAACTGGGAAGTCACCCCCCTTGAAATGGCTTCCGCCTGTGCCACCTTTGCTTCGGGGGGCATTCGTCATCTACCTTTTTATATCTGGAGGGTGGAAGATCCCCTGGGCCATGTAATTTACGAGCACCTGGTGCAGGGAGGAAAAGTGCTGGATGATGCCACCGTAATGCAAGTGGTGGACATAATGCAGTCCGTGGTGGACAAAGGTGCTGCCCTGGAAGTTCGAAAAAAAGGTTTTTCCCGACCGGCTGCGGGGGGAACAGGAACATCCTCCGGGTTTCAGGATGCTTGGTTCGCAGGGTTTACTCCTGGTCTTTCCACATCGGTGTGGACAGGGTATGATACTCCAAAAAAATTAGAAACCGTTGACGGAACGGGCATTACCGGTGCCATGGCCGCTGTTCCCATCTGGACGGCATTCATGAAAGAAGCGCTGAAGGTGGAACCTGTCAGACAATTCACCATACCTGACGGAATCGCCTTTAAAGCGGTGGATCCCACAACGGGATGCGCTTCCCAGACCACAAAAAATCCTCCGGTTATCATTCCCCTGAAACCCGGACAGATCATCTGCGGAGATGAAACCTTCTGATGCATCTTTTTTTTAAGCACATGGCCTTTCGGATATGGATAACAGCCAGCGTAGGCATTCCCCTGGCATTCATATGGATTCCCAAGGCCAGCCCTGTGATGCCGCCCGCTTCTCCCCCGATGATCTATTCCTTACTGATATGCCTTGTCTTTGTTCTGACAGGAAGCGGCATGCATTTTCTTGCCGTGCAATGCATCAAGGGCTTTGTCCGGGAAGCACATAAATGGGAACGTTCTGCCAGGCCAGACCGGTGTGAAACCGCCCTGTTAAAGGCTCTAGCAGTGTATAATACAGGTTTTATAATCCCCTGGAGAAAAAAAAAGGCAATTAAAAAACTCACCGGTACCATGGCCCGATTTGCCCTTGCCCATGACAGAAACACTTCGGTATTCATAAAAGCCACAAAGTATTTCTTGAAAAAATTTCCCCATGAAACCGACGTGGCTACCCAGTGGCTGAAAAAGGATGCTTTCTTTTCCCTGCATGATCCCGAAGATGCAAGCTTATTAAGCCTGCTTGCCAGAACGCACAGGGATTGTTACCCCCTTTTACCCCTTCTGGCCCACCGTTTCCTGGTCTGCCAACGATGTGATTTTGAAGCCCGCTGCCTTTATGAGGCTTGCCTTGACTCCCATGTACTCTGTGCTGCCACCCGCCAAAAAATTCTGGAACTGTTTCCAGATGATGCCTTCCCCATCAATGCCCTCCCGAATAATGGATTTCTTGGAAATTCTCCAGAGCCGGGCCGCACCCTGGGCCATTTCAAATAATAATGAACCCGATTTCAGCCCCAAAACCCAGCACCCGCTACCCAACAAAACCCATTTTTAAATTTAAAAAGATTTGACAGGCCATAATCAGGTCTGTATAAACATATAGAAATATAAACGGAGAAAAAAATGAATCAGAATTTTGCACCCAGCTATTATTATTTTAACACCTTCTATTTTAGGAGGCTGCCTGGGCTGTTCTGATTTTATTGATACATAATCAAAACATGAAAAGCCGCAGGCCAGAAACCTGCGGCTTTTTCTGTTTTTTGCCGCAGCAAAAATCCTGGTTCCTGATATTTTTCATGTTTTCAACGGGCTTGATCCCAACACTGTCCACTTGATTTATGGCTGTCTGACGGATGCAAATGGCCGGTGTTGCCATCAAGCCCCTTTCAATCAACACAGGAGAATGAAAACATGCAACGCACATACGATGTCAACGTGGAAAATTTCCAACCCCTTATCACCCCAGACGAATTTAAGAAAGCATACCCCCTTACAAAAGCCTCGGAAAAGACCGTCCTGGACGGCCGGGATGAAATCAAACAGATTCTGTCCGGCAAAGATAAAAGACGTCTGATCATAACGGGTCCCTGCTCTGTCCATGATGAAACAGCGGCACTGGAATACGCTGAAAAATTGTGTCAGTTAAGGGAATCGGTAAAGGACACCTTTGCGGTTATCATGCGGGTGTACTTTGAAAAACCCCGAACCTCCATTGGCTGGAAGGGGCTGATCAATGACCCTTACATGGACGATTCCCGGGATTTAATGGAAGGGTTGCGCCGGGCCAGGAAACTGCTGCTTGCTATCACCGCCATGGGCATGCCCACCGCCACGGAAATGCTTGACCCCATCATTCCCCAGTACATTGCAGGATTAGTTTGCTGGACCGCCATCGGTGCCAGAACCACCGAATCCCAGACCCACCGGGAAATGTCCAGCGGTCTTTCCATGCCCGTGGGCTTTAAAAACTGCACCGACGGTGCCTTGAGTACGGCCATCAACTCCATGATTGCCGCCGGTGCTCCCCAGAGTTTTCTAGGCATCAATGAACATGGTCTTGTGAGCATTGTGAACACTAAAGGAAATCCCTATTCCCACATTGTATTAAGGGGTGGGAAACGCCCTAACTACGATTCGGTCAGCATCCGGGAAGCCGTTGAAACCCTGAAAAAGAAAAATCTTACCCAGGCCATCATCGTGGATTGTTCCCATGCCAATTCAAACAAAAAATATGAACGACAGGCCATTGTGTGGGAGGATGTAATCAATCAAATCTTCATGGACACCGACACCGGCCATGCCATCAAAGGGCTTATGCTGGAGAGTAATCTGTGCCAAGGCAGTCAGAGCATGGAATGTGCACCGGAGGAACTGGCCTATGGAGTTTCCGTCACCGATGAGTGTATATCCTGGGAGACCACCGAGGCGTTGATACTGGATGCCCATGAAAAAATAAAAAATCATAAAGCATCGTAACCACGCATACTTTTATCATGACATTGGGCCATGCACCTCGGTATTAATGGTAATGGCCCTTTTTTTCACAATCAAAACCATCCCTTCAAACGCAACATAAATAACAGTTGAACGTCTAAGCCACCATTGAATTATCTTGACACCCACCCCACCCCCCTGATACTAAAATTTTCAGACTCTTGTGAACTATTTCCGAGGCTTAATTATAAGACTTCCAAACCAGTCCGACAACGCACAAACCGGTGAATTGACGTATCTACATTTACAACAAAAGGAGATGCTATCATGTTTAAAAAAATGATTATTACGGCACTTGCTATGGGTTTCATGGCTATGGGGGCTTTCAGCGCGACAGCTTCAGACACCATTAAAATTGGTTTTAATGCCCCCCTCACCGGATTTGCCGCAAGCGACGGAAAATCCTCCACCGAAGGCGCGAAACTGGCAATAAACCAGATCAATGCCGCCGGAGGCGTACTGGGGAAACAGCTAGAACTTATCATCTACGACGACCAGGCCAAACCGGCCCAAGCCATCCCCATTGCCAACAAACTCATCGGACGGGACAAGGTCGTGGTGGGTATCAGTGGATCTTATTCCGGTGCCACCCGCTCCGCTGCCGGTGTGTTCCAGGAAAACAAGATTCCCTATATCAGTGCCTATGGCATTCATCCGGATATCACAAGGGCTGGAGACTATGTCTTTCGCACCAGCTTTCTTGGCGAAATCCAGGGCAAAGCCGGTGCAAAACTGCTGGGCGACATGATGGGTAAAGAGAAAGTGGTAATCATCACCCTGCAGAACGATTTCGGACAATCCCTGGCTGCGGGATTTAAAGAGGTGGCTGAAAAATATGGCATCACCATCGTCAACGAGTACCAATACGCCATAAAAGATCGTCAATTTGGTGCCATCGTGGCCAAGGTTAAGGCTGATAATCCCGATGCCATTTATGCCTCCGGGTATTATTTCACCGCCGGTCCCCTGGTCAGCCAGCTTCGGGCCGCAGGTATTGAGGTGCCGCTCATCGGTCAGGAAGGGTATGACAGCCAGAAATTCATAGAAATAGCCGGCAAAGCCGCCGAAGGTGTGATCATCACCACCAGCCTGGACCGGGATTCAACGGTTCCTGAAACCGCCAACTTTATCACGGCATTTGAAAAACAGGCGGGATTCAAGGCGGATATGGTGGCGGCCAGCGGTCACACAGCAGTAATGGTGGCAGCCAAAGCCATTGAGCAGGCAGGCACCACCGATCCTGCCGCCGTTCGAAAAGCCATGGCGGCAGTGGAGCTTAAAGTATCAACGGGCACCATCAAATTCAATGCCCTGGGTGAAGTCATGAAGGCCGTGCAGGTGCAGATTGTCAAAGACGGCAACTGGCATCATTACGGCATCATTGATGATCCGGCTTTATTGGCCCCCCCTGCCATATAAAAAAAGGGCTTGATCACAAGATGGACCACCCCGTTGGCCCGCCAACGGTGACGCCCATCTTATGACCAAGCCCTAAAAAAACGATCCACGGCAGACGGGCTTTGAAAGCCGCCTGCCGTATCCGACTTTCTTACCTGGAAAAATATCATGCTGTACATTGAGCTTCTTGTCCAAGGCCTTATCTACGGCTGTATGTATGCCACCATCGCCGTGGGGTTGACCCTGGTTTACAGTCTACTTCGCATTCTTCACATTGCCCATGCCGGCTTGTTTGCCCTTGGCGGGTACTTAGGTCTTCTTTTGACCAATGCCACAGGCAGCCTTATCCTTGCAACCCCTCTGTCCGCGGCAGTGGTGGGGATACTTGGCATGGCCATTTACAGACTGTGTTACCAGCCGATTTTAAACCGCCCCCCCTATGTGGCCCTCATTGCATCCATCGGTCTTTTCATTGCCATGGAAGAGATATTCCGTCTGATCTTCGGCCCCTATGGCCTCTCTTATGTTTCCCCTCCTCTGCAGACCACGTACACCATTGCCGGCATCACCATCCGAAGTGTTGAGATGGTCATTATATTCGGCAGTGTATCCATGCTGGGAATTTTAAGCTGGCTGTCCCGAAAAACGCGACTGGGGATTGCCTGGCGGGCTACGGTGGATGATCCCCAGATGGCCGAGAGTTTCGGCATCAGCGTTTTAAATGTTCGATACCTTAATTTTTTCATTGGATCTACCCTGGCAGGGATAGCCGGGATTTTTGTGTCACTGCTGTCCAACCTGGTTGAGCCCACCATGGGGGGCGTTCCCAGTTATAAAGCATTGGCCATCATTGTCCTTGGGGGGCTTGGCAATGTCTCGGGCACCTTGTTTGCATCACTTCTACTGGGCGTTATTGAAGCATTTGGCACCATCTACATCGGTGAGTTCATGGACCGGGATGCCATTGCCTTTGCCTTTATGATCATCGTTTTGATGGTCCGGCCCCAGGGCCTTTTTTCAAGGAGCTGAACCATGGGTATCTATGAACTGAGCCTGGCAACGGTGGTGTGCATCAATATTATTTTGTCTCTGGGGCTCAACCTTATCACCGGTTTCTGCGGTCAGATCAGTCTGGGGCATGCAGCGTTTTACGGCATTGGTGCCTACACGGCGGCACTGCTTGCCAAGGCTGGTTTCTCTGCTGTTATATCGCTGCCATTGGCCATGGTCATGGCAGCCATGGTGGGGGGTATCGTGGGATTGACCAGCCTGCGGGTCCGGGACGACTTTCTGGCCATCACCACCATGGGCGTGGGATTTCTTTTTCTTGGCATTGTTCGCCAGGAGGATACATATCTGGGAGGGGAACTTGGCATCAGCGCCATTCCGTCCATGGGACTTGACAAAGCAGGCTATTTTGTTCTGGTGCTGGTGCTTGCCGCCCTTGCAGCACTCTTCAGCCTTTACATTCAACGCTCCTGGATGGGGTTTGCCTTTGAGGCCGTGGCCGATGATGAGGACACGGCAAAAATACTCAGCGTAAACGTCACCGCTTATAAACTGGCTGCCTTTGCCATGGGAACGGCCCTGGCCGGACTTGCCGGAGGACTTTACACCTATTTTGCCCGTTTTATCGTACCCGATGATTTTGGATTCATCACCTCCATCACCATTCTTTCCATGGTGGCCGTGGGGGGCATTGGCTCTGTCTTTGGGGTGATACTCGCCACTGCGGTTTTGACCCTGATGCCCGAATTCTTCAGGTTTGTGGGGGATTACAAGCTGCTGGTTTACGGCATTTTACTTTTTGGTGTCATGCGGTTTGCTCCGGATGGACTGGCCGGTCTTGGAAAGTTGCTCATTAAAACAGTCCCTTCCAGGAGAAAAACACCATGACATCGCCCCAGCATTCAACCCATAAAAAACTCACCCCCACGAATACCAAAGCCACCAGTGCATCCCCAGGGGCAGTCCTTCTGGATGTCCAGAACATTACCATGCACTTTGGCGGGGTACATGCCCTCACAGATGTATCCTTCCAGGTCATGTCCCATGAATTTCTCTGCCTCATTGGTCCCAATGGTGCCGGTAAAACCACCATGTTAAAATCCATCACCGGTGTCATTCAACCCCAGGAAGGAAAAATAGTCCTTAATGGTTCGAACATCACAAAACAGCCCACCTTCCAGCGAATCCACAGGGGGCTTTCCCTGACCCACCAGATCGTACGTCCTTTTCATAGTATGACACTAAAGGATAATGTGGCTCTGGCTGTGGGACACCGGCGCATACGAAACATATGGTCAGCCTTGCTCAGCTCGGGACGACGGCAAGAACATGAACGTTCTCTGGAACTCTTGAAACTTGTGGGCATTGAAGACCATGCCGACGAAAAAGTCACAGGCCAGCCCCTGGGAATACTCAAACGGCTGGAAGTGGCCCGGGCCCTGGCCCTGGAACCCCAACTGCTACTGCTGGATGAACCGCTGGCCGGATTGAATCACATTGAGGCACAACGCCTGGCAGATACCCTGGTAATGATTAACCGGAAAGGCATGACCTTGGTGATGATCGAGCACAATTTAAGTCAGGTCATGCGGGTGGGCCACCGACTGGTGGTTCTGGACAATGGCAGAAAAATTGCGGAAGGATCACCAGACAAAATCATGCAGATGCCCCATGTGAGGGCAGCCTACGTTGGTAAAGGAGCAGAAGGTGTTACGACTTGAAAAATTAAGCTGCGGTTATGGTCCCATGCGCGCCGTCATAGAACTGGACCTTGAAATCAAGGAAGGGGAGATTCACGCCCTGCTGGGGGCCAATGGTGCCGGCAAGAGTTCCACCATCATGTGCATCGCCGGTCATGTGGAAACCCATGGCGGATTCATGTACTACAACGACGCAGAAATCACGAAAATGCCCCCACCCGTGCGGGTAAGGGCGGGTATCGGTCTGGTGCCCGAGGGACGTCGGCTTTTCAGTGAACTGACTGTGGAAGAGAACCTCATTGTGGGGGGATATTGCCGGGATAAAAAAGAAACCGCGCCGAGAATTGAACGAGTACTTACAACCTTTCCCCGGTTAAAGGAACGCATAAATCAACAGGCAGGCTCCCTGTCCGGGGGAGAGCAGCAGATGCTTTCCATGGGACGAGCATTGATGAGTCAGCCCCGGTTGCTGCTGATAGATGAACTGAGCCTCGGGCTCATGCCCAAAGCCATTGATACCTGTTACAGCGCCATCAATAACCTTAAAATGCAGGGCATGACCATCTTGCTGGTGGAACAGTCCACCAGCCGGGCACTGGAGGTGGCCGATAGCATTTCAGTACTTGAAAGCGGCAAAAAAGTCTGGCAGGGAACCCCCGAAGAGGCCAGAATTTCCAGCAGCATGATTGATGCGTGCCTGGGAGTCACATCACATTGAAATCACCTTGTCGGCAAGCTGCATGGCCGTAACAATATCAAGCATGTTGGTGGTCTGACCCACCCGCTTTTTGTCAAGGATATCAAAATGGTTCAGGCAGGTACCGCATACCAGAATGGTGGTTCCCTGCGCTTCAATGTCCACCAGATCCGGCAGCAGTTCAGCCCCTTCAATGGCAAAATGAACGCCCCCGTTCACAAAAATGAGACGCCACAGATCCTCTCCCATTTCTTTGAGGGTTTTAATGAAACTGAGCATGAGTTTCTGCCCGAGCACATCGTCTCCTTCCCCAAAGGTCCGGGAACCGATCATGACAACAATCTTTTGGGTATCACTGGCCTTTGAGCCGGCCCCGGTCTTTGAAGCTGCACCAGCCTCGGGATTTCCGGAAGATTCTTCATCGGATTTTTCTTTAATTCCTTCCACCACAGAGCCGTCAACCATTGAATCCACCGATACCTGGTATCCCTGATAGGTTAAGAACCGGCTGACGTTTTCCACGGCTGCATCATTGTCCACTTGAACCCGTACCACCGTTATTCCCGGTTGTTCAATGGCTGCTTTGGTCTTTAATACGGGTTCAGGGCATGCAAGGCCCCGTGCATCTAATTCAAATTCCATTTTTATATTTCCTCTGGTTTAAGTTTTATTATCAGAAACTCCGCCTAAAACACTGCAATAACTAGAGTTTCAATCTTCGTTGCGGCAAGTGATTACTGCCATGTAGGTTATATGAAT
>NZ_BAAHYK010000070.1:0-18799 GCF_054657595.1 Desulfocicer niacini | reverse complement strand
GACTTGAAGGCTACCTTTTCATATAAAAAAACCAGAATACCAGGAAACCTTCACGCATGAGTACCATAGCCCATCAATACATCGAAAGATCCACCGCAGCCGTCAGGACGGAAGCCCTCTTCGCTGATGCCGTGGTACAGACCCTCTACTCAACCATAAGGGAAAACATACCCTTTCTGTTCAACCAGATTTTGTCCCAAAGGGTTTCCCGGATGCTGGGTTTTTTAAATTATGATTTTCCCCTGGCGCAAATGGGTACAAAACCGGGGGCAGTGCTCAAAAAACTCGGCATCTCCCCAAAAGAGCTGTACACCCCCGTTGAATCCCTTACATCCTATCGCAAAATATTTGAAAGGCAGATCCGTTACTGGCAGGCAAGACCCATGTCAAACGAACCCGGAGCCGTGGTATCTCCGGCCGATGCCCGGATGTTGATGGGCTCGTTCAAGGCGATGTCCAGCCTTTTCATAAAGGAAAAATTCTTTTCGTTCACCGAACTTATAAGCCATGACAAGGAAAAATGGCTGGAGGCTTTCCAGGGTGGAGATTACGCCGTATTCCGGTTAACCCCGGACAAGTACCACTATAATCATGCCCCCGTATCCGGCCGAGTGGTTGACATATACGAAATCAACGGTCAATACCATTCGTGCAACCCGGGAGCGGTGGTCCAGGCGGTGACCCCCATGTCCAAAAACCGGCGGGTGGTTACAATAATTGACACCGACGTGAAAGATGGAACCGGCATGGGATTTGTGGCCATGATCGAAATTGTGGCCCTAATGATCGGAAACATCCGGCAATGCTACAGCCACAAAAGGTACGATGATCCGGTAAACGTGACTCCAGGTCTTTTCATAAAGGCAGGGCAGCCCAAAAGTCTTTTCCGGCCTGGCAGTTCCACCACCGTTATCATTTTCCAGCAGGATCGATGTAAATTTTGCCGCGATCTTCTGGCAAACAGGAACAGACAGGATGTAAAAAGCCGTTTCAGCCATCATTTCAACCATCCACTGGTGGAAACGGAAATTCACCTGAGAGAAAACATGGGAAGGGCCAAATAATGGATCAGTTTATCTTTATCTTTTCAATCGGCCTTGTGCTCGGGGTCTCCATATGGTGGGGGGTAAAACACCTTCCCGGAGAAAAATGGCAGATCTTGGCGGTCATCCCCGGTGCCGTCACATCCCCCGGTAAACGGCGGGGATTGAACCTCACCTATTACGGGGTATTAAGCGCCAATGCCTACACCTTTGCCGTTTTCATTTTCCTGATTCTTACCACCTCCTCAGGGCTTCCCCTGGCCGGTACGGCAACGTTCATAGTTCTGCTCCTGGCCGTGTGCATGCCTGCATCAAGCCTTGTTGCCAGGATTGTGGAAAAAAAGAGCGGGACCCTCACCGTGGGCGGGGCCGTGTTTGTGGGAATGCTTGCATCTCCATTTCTTATATGGCTCATGAACATGATACCCGCCCTGACAAAGGGTACCCCCCTTAATGCCACCCTGATGCTTTCGGCCATATCCATTGCCTACGCTTTTGGTGAAGGCCTGGGACGTCTGGCGTGCCTGAGTTTCGGCTGCTGCTATGGTAAACCACTTGATCACTGCAGTCCATGGATGCAAAGGGTGATGAAAAAACAGTGCCTGGTATTTCACGGAAAAACAAAAAAAATCGCATATGCCTCGGGGCTGGATGGCAAAAAGGTGATTCCCATTCAGGTCATCACCGCCATCATATACTGTATCAGCGCACTTGCGGGCACCCTGCTTTTTCTCAACTGTTACTTTGGTGCAGCCCTTGTGGAAACCCTTGTCATCACACAGGCGTGGCGGATTGTTTCTGAATTTTTCCGGGCGGATTTCAGGGGGAATTTCAAGATAACGCCCTATCAGGTGATGGCGGCGGCTACCGTTATCTTTGCGCTTTGCATCACCATGGCTTTTCCGGAAAACGGCAATACGGCCCCTGTTCTTTACCGCTCCATGGCCATGATAGGCTCGCCATGGACGATCCTTGCCATGGAGGGAATATGGCTTGTATCCTTTGTTTTCACCGGCAGGAGTTCGGTTACAGGTGCGGAAATAAGTTTTCATGTCCAGGAAGACAAAATTTGATCTCCCAGCGAGTCATCAGGATCAACAGAAACAGCTCCATGGTGGCACTGCTGTTGTACGATACCATCAAAATTATCCTGGCCCATGATCTGATGCTGAAATCCGGCATTAACCCATGGCTCTTTTTCTTTCTGGATGTGGTGACCATTCCGGGCTATATCATGGGATGGGAGGTACTGATTTCCGGCATGGGAAAAAATACGGCCCCCTTCCTTCACATGATAAAATGGGGAATCATTACTTTTTTCTGCACCACTGCCCCCTATGGATACGCATTGTGGGCCGGTAAAAACACCTCCTCCCGCCCGGTATTGCTGGCTCTGGCTGCAATTATCCTTATTCTTACCTTCAACATGATGCGAAAACTTTGCAGAACTGCCATGCAAAAACCATAAGCCGGTCTCATGCGCGGCTTTGACAGGCTTGTGGACGGCATGGGTTTCACCATTGTAAATGCCTGTTATCCCATGAGTGCCGATTCAGAAAACTCCCAGCTTAAAACCGTTTATCAGGCCACCGCCACCGACCACATCGTAAGGTTTACCCGTCGAGAAAAGAAAATGATCTTCAAGGCCCTGAGAGACACCATCCCCGGGTTCAGAAGCCGGATAAGGATTTTCACTCCCCGGGCATCCCTCAACGCCCTCATCAGGAATTACGAAAATACCGGTGGATCTATTTCCGAATTTTCCGCCCCATGCCAAGGCGGGATCAACTTTTTTTTATGGATTCAAAAACCGGGGATCTATTTCCCTGCGGTTTCCGGGGCAAAGATAATTTTGGGAAAATATGGAATATGACCCATCCATGGACGGTTAACGCCATGCCATGCCGACAGTGCGACTGGAAGTGCTTCCGGGATCCATCTGAACTCATGGCTCCGGTGGTGGATTTAGTTACCCGGCCCCTTAATTTTGTTCAAAAAATCCGCCAGGATCCCCGGCACTTTAAATTGTGGGTTGAAGATCTGCTGTACTACAAGGCCTGTGATTATTTTAACGGACGTATTCCCCCGGACTTCAAAAAAATGGGCTAGCTCTGAACATGAACCAGCCGCCACAATTGATTGGCAGACGGAATCAGGCTTGTGTGGACTTATAATGGGATTGGTTTGTCAGCCTCGGTGCGCTTTTTCAGGAAGAATGTATTCTGAGGAGACGGCGTTAAAATAAGTATCTTCGTCTACCCCCCGGGGCCCATCATCAGGCAATTGTCTTTTAGATGCCGTGCCCACCACAAGGGTAACCATGTCGGAGAGCAACGCCTGCATATGAAATGCCTTACGACGAAGCAGCTCCGAGGCGGATGCTGACTCTTCAGCGGCAGAGGCATTCCGGTGCACCACCTCACTCATCTGCCCCACTTCTGTGTTTACCCGTTCAACATCATCGGCCTGCTTTCTGGATGATTGGGCAATTGCCCTGAGAAGTTCACCGACCTGGCCTGCCGACTCCATCACCTGGTTGAAGGCATCCCGTGCCTCGTCAACAACCAATGCACCATCATTTATCCGCTGGGATGTTTCTTTGATCAATGAGGCGGTTTCACGGGCTGATGCGGCCGTCCTCTGGGCCAGGGCGCGGACCTCTTCGGCCACCACGGAAAACCCGGCACCGGCTTCTCCTGCCCGGGCAGCTTCAACGGCAGCGTTCAATGCCAGAATATTTGTCTGAAAAGCAATCTTATCAATGTTCTTGACGATTTTACCTGTTTTTTTACTTGATTGTGCAATATGAGCTATGGAACCGGTAAGGGCCTCCATCTTTACCTTGGCTTCGTCTGCAACGGCATTGGTTCTCTGCATAAATTCATCGGCTCTGGCGGCATCATGGGTATTGGTATGAATTGCACAAGTCATTTTTGACAGGGAGTCCCGGGTGTTCTCGATGGAAATCGTCTGGATGGAGGCTCCGGCTGCAAGGCTCTGGCTGGAAGCCTCAAACTCCCTGGAAGCCATGACGATCTGGTCTGCCTCGGCCTGTACCCTGGTTACGGTCCCCTTGACGGGTTCTGATATGGTGGAAGCCATAAAAAAAGCAACCACAAGGGAGATGAAAATGAAAACACCGCCAAAGATCAGATTGTCATTTCTGATCCCCATGGCCACGGCCATGAACTCGTCCCTGTCCTGGGTGACGGCAATACTCCATTTTTTAAAAGGCACCGGAGCAAATCCTGCAACCTTTGTCTTTGAGCCATAAACATAATCAATTACGCCGGTTTCTCCGGCAATCATGGATTGTGATATCTGTTCCATACCGGGAACGGCTTTAATCTGAAGGTTCAGCACGTTGTGTTTATCAGGATGGCCCAGGATCAATCCCTCCCGGTCCACCAGAAATGCATACCCGCTTTCGCCCATACGGATAGTTGACACAATGGAAATAATGGAATCCAGCCGAACCTGCATGCCGAAAACAGCGGCAAAATTATTGCGTTTGTCAAAAACAGGCGCACAGAAGGTTATAACCGGATTCTTATTCATATCCGAGGCAGTGACATCACCTATGGCAATGGTGCCGTTATCCCTGACCGCGGCAAACCAGTCGGTCTGTGCCACTGACATCCCCTTGTACGGTGTATCTCCGGAGGCGGTAACTCCGGCAAACAGATCACCTTTATCTGTGCCGAGAAAAAGACCTTCGCACTGATCGCCCAGGGCTTGAATATTTTTCAGCAGGCTCTCGTTAACCCGTTTTTCTGTGAGTTCATCAATTCCCAGGCCGCCGTAAAACCTGATGTCCATGCCCCCAAAACTGCTATATCCACTGGCCATGCCGCGACAGATAAGTTTCTGCTCATTTACTACCCGTTCAACGGTGGTGGCAAGGCTGCCTGCAATGCGTAACGACTGGGTTGTCCCCACATCTTCCATGGCTTTTGTGGCTCTAGTGCTGGTAAGATAACCCATGACCGAAAGGGGAACCAGAATAAGTAAAAAGGCTCCCAGAATCATTTTTATTCTTAAACCCAGCCCGGCATTCAAGCGGGCAATGCCAGATACATCCGTGAGGGAAATCATTTCAGACTCCTGAAATACCGAATTTAAATTCTGTTATTGACTCAACTTTGGTTATCAGCGTTTTCGTGCTGGCTCAGGCTTGCATTATTGACGATTTTGTTGCAAATTATCTTGAAACACCCCCAGGCGTTGTTGTGGGCAGGTAGATAAGACCCAATGAGGTCTGCCGGTGGCGGTTAATGAAATACACCTCAAATCCGGGGGTGTATTTCAAGCTTTGATATGGACAGGCCGATAAGACGAAAGATGTCCGGCCAAGGCAATGCGCTCAAGTTCATGGCTGATTTTCATAGAAGTCAATATATGCCTTAGATCCTGGGCCAGGGGTTGACGTCCGGCAAAGATTTCAATGTGGAAATGGGGTTGCATGCGTCACTCCTTGGGATATGTTCAGATCATCCAAAACGTCCGGTGATGTAATCATGGGTGAGCTGGTGCAGGGGATTGAGAAAAATCTGGTCCGTGGGACCGATCTCAATTAAATCACCCAAATGAAAATAGGCGGTTCTCTGGGAGACCCGGGATGCTTGCTGCATGGAATGGGTTACGATGGCAATGGCGTAATCTTTTCTTAATTCGTCAATCAGGTCTTCAATGATGGCCGTGGCGATGGGATCAAGGGCAGAGCACGGCTCATCCATCAGAATCACCTCGGGGTTGACGGCAATGGTACGTGCAATGCACAGCCTCTGCTGCTGGCCACCGGACAGGCCTGTCCCCGGCTGATCCAGACGGTCCTTGACCTCACTCCAGAGACCTGCCCTCTTAAGGGATTTTTCCACAAGTTCATCGGTTTCATCCCTGTGCTGGACCAGGCCGTGTATCCTGGGACCATAGGAGATGTTCTCGTAAATGGATTTGGGAAAGGGGTTGGGCTTTTGAAAGACCATGCCCACCCTGGCCCTCAAAGGCACCACATCCACTTTTTTTTCATATATATTGTTACCTTCAAGCAGGACATTGCCCTTGACCTGGCATCCCTCAATGGTATCGTTCATGCGGTTCAGACACCTTAAAAAGGTTGATTTTCCGCACCCGGAGGGTCCGATCAGGGCAATCACTTCCTTGTCACCTATGTCAAGGGAAACATCTTTTATGGCAGGCTTTTCACCGTTATCATAATAGACGTAAACATTTTCACATCTAATCTTGGGATTACTGACGGTTTTTTCACCGACTGTTGCCCGGGTTCCTCTTTCAACCAAATGCTCCCGGCCATTTATCCCGGGCATCTTTTCAACCATGATATATTCCGTTTTAAATTTTTGCCCGGTCCTTGCTTAATTCTTGGCTAAGAATTCGCAGGACCGGGCACCGGCAGTTTACTTCAGTAAAAAAACCGGATCGTCATCAGGTGTTAACTCGAAAATTCAGAAATTTTCATCATACTTAAACGCAAGCCTGAATCAGAGATCTGAAAGTTTCATGGGTACAAGATTTTTCACGGCGTCACTGAACTGTTTTCTTTCCGCGTCGGGCATGGGAATCAGGCCTTTATCGGCAAGATAACCGTCGGTGCCCCAGGCTTTTTCGCTGGTGAACTCAGCAAGGAAAGCCTTGATACCGGGAATTTTCTCCACATGAGCTTTTTTCACATAAAAAAACAGGGGACGGGATACGGGATATTCTCCGTCAGCAATGGCATCAAAGGTGGGCTGCACGCCATCGATAAAAGAACCCTGAATTTTATCGGTATTCTGATCAAGAAAACTGAACCCGAAGATACCCAGAGCCAGGGGATTGGCTTGGAGTTTCTGGACGATCAGGTTATCGTTTTCACCGGCCTCGATATAGGCTCCGTCTTCACGGATAGTGTGGCAGACCGCCTTGTAGGCTTTCTTATCCTTCTTTTTCATGGCTTTTATGAACGGATAATTCTTTGCACCGGCCTCCATGGCCAGTTCCACAAACGCATCCCTTGTACCGGATGTGGGCGGGGGGCCAAGAACTTCAATGGCGATATCGGGAAGGTTGGGGTTTACGTCCTTCCAGGTTCTGTAAGGATTAAGAACCAGGGTTTCGGTTCCATCGGGGTTGGGCACTCTGGCTGCCAGGGCCTTGTAAAGATCTTTTCTTGAAAGCCTCATGGGAGCGGCGGCTTTGGCGTTTGCAACCACGATGCCGTCATAACCGATCTTCACCTCAATAATCTCGGTGACCCCGTTACTCATGGCCTTTTCCAGCTCGGACTTTTTAATTCTCCTGGAGGAATTGGTGATATCAGGATACTGTACGCCCACGCCTGCGCCGAAAAGTTTATGGCCTCCACCTGAACCGGTGGACTCAATCTTGGGGGTCTTGAATTCAGTGGATTTTCCAAACTGCTCGGCCACAACCGTGGCAAACGGATAAACTGTGGATGAGCCCACAATCGAGATATAATCTCTTGAGGCTCCTGCAGATACGTTACCGATGCCCATGCCTGCAATAAAGGTCAGGGCCATGAGGGTTACTAATGTTTTTTTCATTTTTTCTCCTTGTTCATTAATATGGAGCTCCATCCATCAATGACCACCCAAAGGGAAGTCAGCACCGCTGAATTGTGAGCCCGGTTTTGTTCAATAAAACGACTGTTCAATCAAGGTTAACATCAAGGCTATATATCCCGGAGAGCAGAGCTCAATGGCATCCCCAGGATGCGTAATTCTGAAATCAGGTGATTACAAAGACTACCAACGCCTTTCAAACTTCTTTCTAAGAAATACGGCCAGTGCATTCATGGTGACCAGAAACATTAAAAGGATCATGATTGCCGCCGATGTTTTTTCCAAAAATGCCCGCTCGGGACTGTCCGCCCACAGAAATATCTGTACAGGCAGTACCGTAGACGGATCTGTAAATCCACCGGGGATATCAACGATAAAGGCCACCATACCGATCATAAGAAGCGGTGCTGTCTCCCCCAGTGCCTGGGCCATGCCGATGATAGTTCCGGTGAGCATGCCGGGAAGGGCCAGGGGCAGCACATGGTGCATGACCATCTGGGTTTTGGATGCCCCGATACCCAGTGCTGCCTCCCGGATGGAAGGGGGAACCGATTTCAATGCGGCACGTCCTGAGATAATAATCGTTGGAAGGGTCATGAGTGTCAGCACAAGCCCCCCCACAAGGGGTGCAGAGCGTGGCAGCCCCAAGATATTTAAAAACATGGCAAGCCCCAGCAGGCCAAACACGATGGACGGCACTGCCGCAAGGTTGTTAATATTCACCTCAATAATGTCGGTGATCCAGTTTTTAGGGGCAAACTCTTCAAGATATATGGCGGCGCCCACCCCCATGGGAAACGAAAGAAGCAGGGTGATCATAAGGGTGAAAAAAGAACCGCAGGTGGCTCCCCATACACCGGCAAGCTCTGGTTCCCTGGAGTCCCCTGACGTAAAAAAGGTGGTGTTAAACCGCTTTTTGATGCGTTTTTCTTCCATCAAGCGATCCACCCAGGCGATCTGCATATCGTCCATGCGGCGATCGCTCTCTTTTCCTTCTCTTGAGATATGCCCTTTCATGAGCATGTCAACATCATCATCGGCCGGTACCCACAACTCTACGGTTTTACCGATATCTTCGGGATGGGCTTTCACGTAATCAAGCAACTCAAAAGATGCTCCGGAGCTGACCATGCCGTATAATTTTTTTCGATCCCGCCTGTTTTCCACCTCGGGGAACATCTCACGAAAGGTCTTTTTCACCATTCCCTGGTAATCTGCCCTTGCAAGGTTATGGGGGTTCAAACCGCCCGGGTCCAGAAATATGCTCAGCTTCACTGCTGTCTGTTGAAACGCAGTGTACCCGTTACCAAAAATGGAGATAAAAAGAATGCCAAGAAACACAAGACTCACCACAATGGCCATCAATCCCAGAAATTTGAATCGCCTCTCAGACCTGTACCTTCGTCCAAGCCCCTGCTGGACAATATCAATGGTTTTTATTTTTGAATGTTTGGTGTCCGACTGGGAACACCCTCCTGCTGTAGAGGCTGATGCCTTGTCTGTCTTCATTGATGCACTTCCAGAGAGGTTTACATCTGCATACCCGGCATCATTTTCAACAACACCTGTAAGGATCTGATTTCCAGTTGTCAGTACCATTTGCTTACTCATATTGCTCCCTGTACTTTCTAACGACATATAAAGCGATTACATTGAGTACCAAGGTCACCACAAAAAGCATCAACCCCAGGGCAAAGGCCGCCAGGGTTTTGGGGCTGTCAAACTCCTGATCCCCCACCAGCAAAGTGACGATCTGCACCGTCACCGTGGTCACCGTTTTTAAAGGATTGGCCGTAAGATTGGCTGCAAGTCCTGCAGCCATCACCACAATCATGGTCTCGCCAATGGCCCGGGAAACCGCAAGCAGCACGCCGCCGACGATGCCGGGAAGGGCCGCCGGGATCACCACTTTTCTTATGGTTTCCGACTGTGTGGAGCCTAGGCCGTAGGCACCATCCCTCAAGGACTGGGGTACGGCATTTATAACATCATCGGAAAGAGAGGAGACAAATGGGATAATCATGATACCCATGACAAGGCCTGCGGCAAGGGCACTCTCGGACGAGACATTCAATCCCAAATCGGCACCGGCATTGCGAATAAGAGGTGCTACCACAAGGGCTGCAAAAAAACCGTACACCACTGTGGGAATACCTGCCAGGATTTCAAGAAGGGGTTTGACCACCGCCCGGAAACGGCGATTGGCATACTCGGAAAGATATATGGCGGACATGAGACCGATGGGGACAGCCACGGCCATGGCAATGGTGGAGATCAGCAGGGTTCCGGTAAAAACCGGTATGGAGCCGAAAGCGCCGGAGGAGCCCACCTGATCTGCCCTGATGGCCATCTGGGGACTCCAGTCCAGACCGAAAACAAATTCAGTCAGGGGAATCATTTTAAAAAAACGGATGGCCTCGTACAACACAGACAGAACAATGCCGATGGTGGTAAGAATCGCCACGGCGGAACAGGCCATGAGAAGATAACGCACCACCTGCTCAACATGATTTCTGGCCCGCAACTCGGGTGAAATCAGCTTCCACACCCCAACAATCCCCCCCATGGCAATGACGGTGACAATAACACCCATGGCCCCCCGGCTAACCTGCCGAAGATGAATATAATGATCGGCAGCCGCACGCATAACCGCATCCACGTCCCCGGAGACGATATTTCCGTTAACCAGATTTTTAATATCATTGAGGATCAGGTTCAGTCGATCCGGCGGCAGGTTACGGATACCATCGGGTAACCCGGAAATCACCATGTCCATGATAATACCCGACTCGGACATGAGCCAGATGGAAAAAACAATCACGGCAGGGACAGCGCACCACAGCGCCGTCAATGCTCCGTAATAGACAGGACGGGAGTGCAGTATTGATGGACCGTCGCCCTTTTCACCCACTGAGAATGCCTGTTTTTTACCCAGGTAAAATCCCAGGGTGGATAGCATCAACAGCCCGATTAACAGATTGAATGGTGTCACTTCGCTCCTCTTTTTTTTGAATTTCAAAAAAAATATCATTGGGCGAACAATACATTCAATTTGTTAGGAATTGATTAAGGTTATATTAGAATTGGATGGCTTGTTTTCAAGACCGAAAAAAACTGCTAATTGCCTTCAAAGGCCTATTTTAAGGTAACTATGTTGATTTTTTCATGCCCATACTGCCTGCAAGACAATGAAGAAGCGTACCTGCGACACAAAGCTGCCCTTCCCTTAAATGGGCGATACAAAAAAACAAAATCATTGTAGATAGTCTATATTCATGGGATTGGGCAGCAGTAATAATTTCATGGCAGATAGACAAGCCCGGGTTTGTTAACAACATGGGCGTGGGGTCAACGTAAGGCATACAAAGAACAAATGTCTGTGCTCCCTGCCCCGGAATATGTTTTACCTTCAGCCAGCAGATTATTATAGATCTCAAGGTCTTGTTGAGTATCAATATCAAACCAGACTTTTTCAACATGAACCTTCAAGTGTGCGGCATTGGCAATTGTATCCTGAAAGACACTGCAAGAACTCCAGGCAATGTTTTGGAATAAAGGCGTAACATCTGTTTTCCTATGGAATCCTATCATATAATAACCGCCATCAATGGCAGGCCCAATGATCATCCCGGCTGTGTGAAGATGGCTGAAAAAACAACGTACATCAGATGCATCCACCAGGGGAATGTCGCTTCCCATCAATATGACTCTTGAATAGTTGCGCTGGAACGACTCGGTGATGGCCCTGCACATTCTTTCTCCAAGATCCAAACCTCTCTGATAAAAATAGGCATCATCTTCACCAAATTTCTCTTTATATGACGCAATATCATGGCGATCATCCACATAAAATGCCAGATCATAATGGTCACAGTTCAGATCTGATATCTGGTTTATGACCATTTTTTCATATAATTGTGCGGCCTTTACGTGCCCTATCTCCCGGCCAAGCCTTGTTTTTACCCGGTAAGGTTCCGGATATTTAATAAATATGATCAGCAGGTTTTTCATATCCCTCCAGCAGGCCATGGGGTCGGGCCTGGGTTGCAGTTTCATATTTCATTCTCGATTTACACTTTCCAGCGCAATAGCCCTACCTGGGAACTCGGACCTCTCGTCCAGATTTTTACAATACTTGCGGATATGCGAACGAGACATCCGCGCTCCTGGCTATAGCAAAATGGGCAATTTATTTAAGACCGGTTCCTTAAAAAAATGCATACTATTTTGTAGACCATACGATGAATGCCGATTTAATAATAAAATTTAACCAGCACCCGGGGGGAAACCCCCATATAAAATAAAAATGCCAGTAAAGGATTCCGAAGGCTGGTATAGATCATCCCGTCCTTCATCCATTTTCTGGCAGAGGTGCGCACCCTGTGGGGCAGAATTTTAAAGCAGGCCTGGGATTTTTTAATCTTCTGCATCAGGGCAATGTCTTCCATAAGCGGCATTTCAGGAAAGCCCTGGATATAAAAAAAAAGCTCCCGGGTGACAAAGATCGCCTGATCCCCATAGGGTATCCCGGTTATCCGGGAACGAAGGGATGCCACCCGGGATACCATCTTTAAAAAGGGATGAGGCGAATCAATGGAGAGATCAAAGGCACCACCGGAACATCCGGCATGGATGGTGTTTCGGATCAACCGGCAAAACCCATGGGGCAGCAGGGTATCGGCATGGAGAAAAACCAACACATCACCAGTGGCATTTTCTGCCCCTTGATTCTGCTGAATGGCACGTCCCCTGGGTGATATTATTTTTTTAACCCTTTGATCAGATATCAAGGCATGGGTAGATCCCATGGGATCACCATCCACAAGAATGATCTCCACACGCTCTTTAGCTGTTTTTTCAAAAAGATCTGCCAGAAAAAGGTGAATCTCTTGTTCGTACAGCACCGGAATAATAATGGAAATCAACATCTCAGTCTCTTTTCCTTTTGGATCATGTTGCGTTGCCGACCCCATCGACATACCAAAAATTTCGATATCAAAGGCAAAAAGCCCACAATGCAACATGAATTTTTCTTTCTTCAGATTTTACCAGGCCTGACATCACAGCGACACAGCCATCAAAACCAGCCCATGGCCGTTAAAGCCATTTACGATAAAGCCGGATGATCGTCAAATCCAGAACCAGAAAAAGTAAAATGGGTACAATAATAAACACCAGGGTCAACCCCGAAGCCAGGGACCAGTCCGCGGAGTTGAGAAAAGGAAACAGATACCCGGAATAGGACGGCACGGCTCCCCCGCCTATAAGGAACACCAAAAAATAATCTGAAAATGCCACCAGAAACACTATGGATGCCCCGGCGGTCAAGGCCGGAAGCAGCATGGGGATCTCAATTTCCCAGAGAATCTGCCAGAAGCCTGCCCCCAGATTTCCGGCGCACACAAGGGCATCGGGATGAATGGTTTTATAACCGGACATCAAGGCCCTTAACATATAGGGATAGCTGTAAACGGAAAGGATCAGGGCCACCCCCAGATGGGTATCGGCAAGCCCCAATCGAATAAATATCAGATGTACACCAACGGAAAAAGTCATCACCGGCAGCACGGCCGGGGCCAGCAACAGGCTTTCAACGATTTTTTTCCCCTTAAAATCATGGCGGCTCAAGTATTCAGCCGGCAGCAGGGAATAGATGATGGAAAGTATCACTGCAAGGGAGGAATAAAAAAAAGAGGAGGTGATGTGGGCGAGAATCTGTCCTGCATTCTCTTTCAGATAAATGAAAGTCCGAAAGTTCATGGTTTCCGGCAGTAGAGAAGGGAAAGCCCACTGCCCGGCAAAACTGTAAAGCACCAGCACCAGCAGGGGAAACAAAAAAACAAACCAGAGCCAAACCACCTTCAGTGTGTGTTTATTCAAGCCTTCCCCTTGTCCAGCCTGTTGTAAATCTGAAAATAGAGGAAGGTCACCACCGATGAAATCAAAAACAGAATCACAAGCAACGCCATGGCCACGGGCCGCTGGGAAAGATCATGACGGAAATAATAATCGTACACCTGCAGGCTGAGCATCCCCGGGGTGCTGCTGCCCAGGATATAGGGGATTTCAAAGGCCCCGAAACTGTAAATGAACAGAATCAAAAAGGTGGTGGTGAGAATCTCCTTCAAATGGGGCAGCACCACACTTGTAAAGATGCGTACCTCCCCTGCCCCCAGCTGCCGGGCTGTCTGGATATAGCGCTTGTCAAATTTTAGCAAAACAGACATGCCCATCAATGCCGCAAAGGAAGTCTCTTTGAAAACATAGGCAAGAATTTCCCCCATACCATACCGACTGAAAATCAGGTTGGGAAACTGCTCCAGGGCTGAAATAATACCCAGTTGATAACAAAGCGATGAAATAATGCCCGACCGGCTGAGAAAAATCATGGTGATAAAGGCAACGGCAATGTGAGGAAGCACAATGGGGATTTTATATATCACGGCTTTATCCTGCAACCCCCCGGGAAGATGCCACAATCCATAGGCCAGCAGGGTTCCCAAAACAGTGGAGATCACCCCGGAGACAAGGGCCACATAAAAGGAAAACAAGATGGATAGCATAAAATGACCATGGGTAAAGATTATTTTATAGGCCGTCCATATGGAATCATAATGTACCAGGGGATTCAACATACCCAATGACTGACAAAGCGTCATCAAGATTCCGCCTGCAAAAAACAGCACAAAGGGAATCAATGCAGGCAACAATTTGAAGCAGGGTTTCATCTATTCTTTTTCCAGCACAAATCGGCTCCAGTCGTTTTCAAGCCGTGTCAGATAATCTGCCGGAATTTCTGGAACCCCATGTTGGTTCAACACGTCAAGGGCAAGCGTAGCATCTCCCAGATCAAGGTCATCAAAAGCCTTGCGGTCTGCGGGTTCCAGCTTTTTCATGTCCAGCACAGTAAAATCTCCCCAGTTTTCGGGGTTATTCTTTGAGAGCTGGGCTTCAGGAGACAGCAAAAAATTGGTAACCACCATGGCCCCGGCAATGTTGGAGGTATTAAAGGCAATGGCCGTGAAATGGTTGTTGTAGATGGCACCTTCCTTCATCACAAAGGTTCTCACAGTGGGGGGGTATTTTCCCTCCATGATCTTGCTTGAGGCATAGGCCTGGTGGTAGGACATGTTCATGTCCACCTCCCCCCTTTCAAACAGAAGCCCCAATGCCGTAACATTTTTGGGATATGACCTTCCCTGCTGCCAAAGATAGGGTTTTATTTCATTTAAGTATGCCCACAGTGCCGGGGATTTTTTTAAATACAGGTCTTCATCAAACCCTTTCATGTACTGTTCATACCCACCGGTGACGGCATAAAAAGCCTGTCGGATGAAAGCTGAACCTGTGAAATCAGGGGGCTGTGGATAGCTGAATCTTCCAGGATGGGAAATAATCCACTGTTTTAGTGCTGCAAAACTTTCAGGAGGGGACTGAATCTTGGCACTGTCATGGATAAAAACGAACTGGGCCTTGCCATATGGGACTTCATAATTGTCAACGGGGAAACCAAAATCCGAGGCAACCGTACCCGGATCAATATAGTTTTTAAAATTGGGGAGTTTATTCGCCACCGGACCATACAGCAGATCCGCTTCCCGGGCATTTTTAAAATTTTCCCCATTGATCCACATCACATCAATGGTGCCGTTTGTTTTCCCTGCCTGCTTTTCCGTGAGCAGTTTATTCACAAACACCGCAGCATCCATGGGCACCATATGAAGTGAGATCTTGTATTTTTCTTCAAGGGTTTTTGCCACATATCCTTCCACCCATTTGTTGATGGTGGCAGAACCGCCCCACATATAAAAATTAACGGTGGTGCCCCGGGCTTTTTCCAGGGCCTGATCGTAAGACAATACACTCTGTTCGGGGGTTTTCGGATTACAGGAAAAAAGTAGACAAATCAACACCAGACATAGACCAGATCTTTTCATTTAACGCTCCTATAATACTAGATAATCAATATTTTCATAAACACAAGGTTCAGGGCTGCATTGTCAGGGACTTGAACACGAACCCGGCTACTCTGGGTTGAGGGCAGAAATGCATTGGTGGCATTATCTACGGAGAAAAAATCAACAATGGTTTGCCGTCAATCACGCCTATAAGCCAAGCCTGACCCCATTTTCTTTCAACGGTTCTTTCAGGAGCCTGTCAATTGTGATATCCACCGCATCTCCTGATTTAAAGTGATTATTAAGACTGTTCACATGAAAACTAAAATTGTCATTTTTTATATGATAGCTGATATTCGCGCCAAAGAAAATGATTTGTGCAATTTTCCACTTACCCTTTGGATTGAAGGACATGGTGACGGCTTCGGCCCTGAAATAGTAGCAATACCTGTCAAAATCCAACCCCTGTACCATATCCATCTTCTGGGCAGCCTCCTGCGTAAGAATATTCACCTGTCCCAAAAAGGATGCTGCCCTGATGGATATGGGAGCATGATAGATCCGGCTTACCTTGTCAATCTGCACCAGTTCACCGTCGAGCATCACCCCGATCTTGTCGGACATATGAAAGGCCTCCTCCTGGTCATGCATAACGGCTATGGTGGTAGTGTTAAACCGTTTCTGGGTATGGTGAATAAATGAGGCAGTCTCCCCTTTAAGGTTTTTGTCAAGGTTGGCAAAGGGTTCATCCAAAAGCAGGATGGAAGGGTTGATGACCATGGCCCTGGCAATGGCCACCCGCTGCTGCTGACCGGCGCTCAAGGCTTTGGGATACTGGTTGCGCTTCTCTCTGATCTGGAAACAGGCAAGCATTTCGTTTACTTTTGTTTTAATTGTGTCTTTATCTATTCTGGCAGCCCTCAAGCCAAAGGCAATATTATCAAAAACCGTCATATTAGGAAATAGCATGAAATCCTGAAACACCATGACTGCAGGATTTTTACCGTTTTGGGTGTCGGAAAATAAAATTTCTCCGGAATCTGGTTGTTCCAGTCCTGCAATCATTTTAAGCAGGGTGGTTTTTCCCACACCCGAAGGTCCCACAAAGGAGATGATATCGCCTTTTTCAGCCCCAAAGGAGATATTTTTCAACAACACCTTGCCTCCAAATGTTTTATTCAGGTTTTTTATTTCAAAAAACATTCCATATTTTCCATGTAGTCTTGAATTTTTTTAAAGGTGTTCCGGTCTTTTAAGATCCTATCCTGGCGGGTATACTCCACATGGGCCATGAAGCACCAGCTTAAAGCCCTCAAGATGATGGTTTTCTCCAGTATGGATGTTTTAAATTCCAGTTCATCAAAGGAAATCTCCGGAGATATCAGGCCATGATAATGCTTCAGAAAGCCCAGCCTGCCTTCCGGAGAAAATCTGAAATTAGACTTCCACAGGGTGGTGGTGGGAATAATAAAATGTGCAAGATCCTGGTACCGGCATGAGACAACAGCCTTTTCCCAGTCCACCAGAAAGGCCTTGTCGTCCTGTACGATGAAATTACCTGAATTCACCTCGGTGTTGACTATGCAAAGAGACTCACGGTCAAACAGAGTCTGGTGCTGCTGCCTTAGCTGCAAAATTTTTTCATGGTAATCCAGCAGCAATTGCTTCAGCCTTTTCAAGGGATGGTGGGGAAATCTCTGTATAAGCCCAAGGCTTTCCCGGGCAATATCTCCCATGGGATCTTTCTGGGACACCAGTTGCCCGGATATGGGAAGCTTATGGATGGCGGCAAAGACGGGGGGTACCTTATCAAGATCCCTGTAAAATTCAAATTGGCCGCCGGGGATAAACTCCATGAGCAGCACCCCCCCCAGGGCCGTGTCCGATGCCACATACCTGGGTTTAGGGGTCACCCCGGATGGTTCAACCGCCTTTAACACCCTATATTCATACCTAATCTGATCAGCCTGGCCCAACTGGGTGCCATGGTTGATGCGAAAGACATATTTTTGTTGACCTGCAATGACAAGATAATTTTCATTGTATTCTCCTGCCGCCAGAAAAGAGACATCATCCACGTTATCAAGCCATCTATTATCCATGATAATCTGTGCAATGCAGGCGAATTTTTTATTTCTATTCATATTTTCTCATACCCGACAGTGGTACATTCAGTGAGTGGTCATAGTGGAGGGCCGGTCACAATTTAAGGGGCAACGGGTCAGATGCTATACCTTCTCCCCGAAGGCCTGGATGATATGGTCTGAAAAACATTCGATGATTTCCGACGTCACCTTTCTGGTCTTGTGAAGAACGATGTTGGAGACCGGCAGCACCGGCAGCCCGTCCCCAAGCTCAACGAGCTTGAGATCCGGGGGGGCATTGCTGCGAATGATGGGAGCCACGGCAAAACCGGATCGAACCACATCGATAAGGCCTGATATGCAGCGGCTGACATATACGATCCTGTAGCGTATCCCCGCCCTTTCCAATGCCTCAATGGCCCAGGTGCGGAAAATGCAGCCCTCTTCAAACACGGCAACGGATACTGTTTTATGATCCTGAAGTACAAATCCGGAATCAGCCACCCAGACCACCGGATCATGGGAGATCACCTGGCCGCCGTCACTGATCTGGGTACAGATGCCAAGATCCAGCTCCCCCGTATCAACGGCATCCTTAATCACATCACTGTTTTCACAGCGCATCTGGAGCACCACATCGGGATAGGCTTGGGCAAATTTTGCCAGCAGCCGGGGCAGCACGCCGATGGTGTAATGCTCCGGTGCACCAAACCTTACAAAGCCCTCAAGATCCGGTTTTGACAACGCCCGAATGGCATCATCGTGCTCTTTTATAATTCTCATGGCGTGCTTGAGCAGGATATTGCCTTCGGGTGTGGGTTTCACTGTTTTTCCAATGCGTTGAAACAGCTTCTTTCCCACTTCATCCTCAAGGCGTTTTATCTGCATGCTCACGGCGGACTGGGACTTATTAACCTGAACCCCAGCCTTGGTAAAACCTTTGGTCTCGGCCAGGGCAATAAACGTTTTCAGATAATCTATCTGTAAATTCATAATGGCAACTTTTTGTGATGATTCACATCAAAACTATTCATTGGGCTAATAATACTATCAAATATAATTTATCAGTCAAGGATAGAGCACACGTTTTTATAAATATTAAATTTCGTTATTTTATCAGCGATGCTTCAACACATAAAACTGAAACATAAGGAGACATTATGAATAATATTAACTCAACTTTCGATGTTCGT
>NZ_BAAHYK010000069.1:0-19467 GCF_054657595.1 Desulfocicer niacini | reverse complement strand
TTCAAATTTCATACCTTTTAGATTGTACTTTGTTAGAATCCTAACGTCAGAGTTGATCGGCGGGGCTTTTTCCGTCCGCTCAAACGACTGGTTTCGGCATTTTTTTGATCTTCATTCGGATTTTTCTATTACCTAAATCTTTCATCAGAACGTTTTTTTCTAATTTCTTCATCACTGGCTTGCATCCAACCGGAAGTACTCTCTTTCAAGGCATCAAATTCTTCTATATATGGTTTGATATCCAATAAGGGGGTTCCATCAAGTACATCAATACCCTCTACATAAACTATATTTCCATCGACTCTTTGTAATTTCACAATAGATATACCAATATGATTTGGTCGTAGAGGAGAACGTGTGGCAAACACACCTCTTGTTTGCTTGTCCATAAAGGGCGTTACAAGCAGTTCGGTTCGTGTTGCCTCATGAAAACTATACAAAAGATATATATGACTAAAGCCATCGAGGTCTTGCAATCCGTCAATATATTTTTCATCCATTATTACATGCCCAGCAAACTCTGATGCACCTTTGGGTTGAATAGGCATTTCTTCAATGGATTTATGGGGTGAATGTATTATTCCTATTGAATTTATAGTATGCATTTTTTTGTACCCTTTTTTTATTGATTCCGAACGTAAACATCTGCGATTTATCCGTCAGCATGTTTTTGTTAGACTCTCCGCTTTTATCATTCTCATATTATATGTTTTTTTAGATAAAACATCTATGCTATACAACCATATTGATTTTCAATGGCACAAGCATCACCATATGATTTTGATATCTATCAGCCTCGGAAATCCAAAGCAAGCGATTACTACAAGTGCGTTGAAAATCATTTGTAAATGAGGCGCTCAACCTTTTGATCGAAGCTGCGCGCCACATGATCCGGGCTTCTACTGCGGGCGTTTGGTTGGCTGCAAATTCCAGATATTCTGCCTTTCCAGCTTGAATGGGCTTAACTTCAAATATAACTGCGTACATGGATTTCCTCATAATACAAAATGATTATAGACAGGGTGCCGGTCAGGTCAGGCTTTCCTTGAGCTGGCCCAGACCGGGCACGATAATGTCCGGTTCAAAATTCCATGGGCAATAAATTTGGGGTTACGTGGTTGTCCCTTTTTCCAGTCCAATGAGTTTTTCCTTGATGGCCAGGCCGTGGGCAAACCCGGTGAGGTCTCCGTTGGCTCCCACCACCCGGTGGCAGGGAATGATGAGAGGAATGGGGTTTTTTCCGTTGGCCGCTCCCACGGCCCTGGAAGCCTTGGGATTGCCCAGTTGTTTTGCAATTTCCCCATAGCTGGCAAGGTGGCCAAAGGGGATTTTACGTAACTGCTCCCAGACCTTTTTTTGAAATTCCGTGCCTGCCGGATTGAGGCGCACATCAAATGTCTTCCTGCTGCCATCCAGGAATTCAAGGATTTGGGTTTTGATATCTTCAAAAAATGCTGGCTTTAATTCCCACTCTTCCTGGATTCCAAATTTCCGGCTGCCCTCCCCGGTGTTGAGGTGAAGATGGGACAGCCCCTTTTCATCCCCGGCCAGGATAACCTCGCAAAAACGGGTGTTAAATTTTGTATAATACATCATAGTTGTCCTTGATTCGGTGTCAGTTCAACACTACTGGTTCCAGAGGCAGAGGGCTGCATATGCCCGGTATGGCCGCCATTTTTCAGCCCGTTTCAGTATCTCTTTTTTCCCGGGACGCTTCCCGTTTTTCTCCAGGGCCTTGATAATGCCCAGATCCGTTGCCGGAAAACTGTCCACCATGCCCAGGCCCCGCATGGCCACGTAACTCACCGTCCATTCCCCGATGCCCCTGAGGGCGGAAAAATCTTTTTGAAAATTTTCAAAGGGTTGATTGGGATTCAGGGAAAAGGCCTTGTCCATGATTCCCTGGGCAATATTGGCAATGGTGGCCTGGCGGGCACCGGTGATGCCGATGCCTTCAAGGCTGGTTTCAGTCACCTCCTCGGGTCCCGGAAAAAAATAATCCAGGCCCTGTGGAAACCCCTTTTCTGTTTTTAAGGCGGTTTTTTTTGCAATCCGTGACGCAAGTGTGGAGGCGGCCTGCACCGATATCTGCTGGCCCAGCACCGCCCGGACGCAAAATTCAAAGGAATCAAAGGCGATGGGCAGCCTGGGGACATGTCCCGCTTTCATCCCTTTGGAGAGATGGGAATCCGATTTGAATTTATCATTGATCCGGGTGAAATCCGTATTCAGGTCAAACATCCGCCGGACCCGGTTATAAATTTCCATATAGCATTGGATATTGTCGCAGAGAATACTCAGTTCCAGGGCAGATTTAGTGGGATTGTCCCTGACAATGAAATAGCCCTTGGACCGCCGGGTCCTGAAGGTCCGGGCATAGCTGGTGTCGTCGATCACCTCCACCCCTTTGATGGCCCGGATTTTCATGAATTCAATGATCTGGGAAAAATTAAAAGGCCTGTTGTAGGATATCAAAAGGGTGGTGTCGGCTCTGTCTTTTTCTGTATTTTCCTCTTTTACCGCCGAAGGGGCAATGCCGAAAATCTCTTTGAATACCTGGTTGAACTGCCGGATGGAGCCAAAACCCGAGGCAAAGGCGATATCCGTCACCGTCTGTCTGGAAAACATGAGCAGTTTTTTGGCAAACATGGCCCTGTGGTATTTTGCGATTTTTACCGGAGGCACCCCTAAATTTTCAATGAACAATTTTCTCAGGTGGCGGTCCGAGACCTTCAACTCCCCGGCCAAGTCGGCAACGGAATGGAAATTGAGGTAACCGTCGTAGATCATCTTTAAGGCCGTCTGAACCGTAAGGGTACCCGATGCATTGCCGTTATAGTAATCCAAATTGATATCCGGCCGGCACCGCAGGCAGGGCCGGTAGAATTGGTCCAGGGCTTCGAATATGTCCTTGAAATAGACCACATTTTCTTCCTTGGCCACCGGGGCCGGGCAGGAGGGCCGGCAGAAAATTCCCGTGGTTTTTACCCCGAAAAAGAATTTTCCGTCGAAATTTTTATCCTTGTTGATCCTGGCGGTTTTATAGGTTTTCTTCATCCGGCCTCCCTGAACTCTATTTATCTTCATTTCAGGACGTTTGTCACCCTGTTTTATATTTTTTGGGCCCAGCGCTCCATGGATTGGAATTTACCATTGGAAAATTTAAAATACTGGCGGTTTTCGGAATGGACTTTAATTTAGGCTTGTCGCTGTTTCATGTGGGTAGCGTATAATCCAGTTTACCCTTTAAACGCCGGGTAATATTCAAAAGAACGACCTGAATGACCGGACTTATTGAGAAGTTACTTGGCAATATGTAATCGCTGTAAAAAACATATCAAGACATAGAAGTCTACCCTTCATCCATGGCGATTTATTTGCTCTTGCGGGGCATGAAAAAAAAGTTAAACCGACCACTTACGCCATGTATTTCATCGTCAGTATCAAAGCCCGTGACACTCCATTGGTAATTTTCACCTGCTTTGAAATATCTGCCTAATAAATCATCTGATAAGTGGTAATTTCCTTTTGTGACATATGCTGAGAATATGGTGTTTTCCTCTGCCATTTCCTTGAATTCAATCAGATATGTGGCGGATTTAACGGAGTGAGTCTCTTCCCATTTGAATTCACCCGATGTGAATTTAAGCCTTGAGTTGTTTTGTGGCAGAACCAATCTGATGAGGAGCTGTTTTGTATGCGCCACCGGTTTTACAAAGTATATGACTTTGGGAAAATCAATATTTTCCTGTGGTGAGGTTATGATGAACCTGACCTCATGGCTTCCGGGATCAAAGGTTGGAAAAGACGGCATGGATGGAGATGTTATTATTGTGCGGTCAACGTTGGAAATCGTCTTGAATACGTTGGAAAATATTTTCCCGTCCACCTCCCAGTACCCTTTAAGCAATCCTGTACCGGTATGTCGGATCTCGGCGTACAACTCCGGGAGGGGTTGGTTGCTTGAAATGGTTATTTCCGGACGGTTATTTTCAAAAAAGAGTCTTGTTCCCGAGATTCTGAATTCTGCACCAGCATCCGTTGTGATGGTGATGTTGCTGCGTGCAGTTGCGGAAAGAGATTGGCCGGAAAATGTTCTTTGATAAGTGAATTTTGATAAACCCAGATTTTCGGTTCGTTTTATCACGGCAATGGGAATATAAATGGTTTCTGTAACCCTTCCAGACCCGTTGGTTATTGAAATATTAATTGGTGAAGGGATTTCTCCAACCACGTCTCCACCGGCCATAAAGCGTCCCATGGAAGAGGTTAACTGCACGTTTCCAAGGGAAGCGGAAGAGATCGTAAAGGTGATGGACTTTGTGGTTGGTGCGCCCCGGCCAATGGTGAATGAGGACGGGAGTGCGGTAACACCCATGGTGGCGGCCTGGCTGATATAGAGACTGAATGTCCTCTGCGCAGACTGCTTTTCTTTGGGACAGGCATCCTCGGCCATGATTGTGAAGGAAAAAGTACCGCCGCTTAAAGGTGTGCCCGATATCCGGCCGGAGGTATTCATGGTTAATCCTGGCGGGAGCTCCCCGGAGATTTTGAAAAAGGAGACCGGGGTATATCCGCCAGAGATGTTAATCTGGGCGGTGTAGGGCTGGCCAGCGGATCCCGGGGGAAGGGGGAAAGGCGTTGTTATTGACATGGGGACACAGACGGCCTGGACATTTATCTGGAGTGTTGCCGGGTTCGGGCCTCCTGGTGAGACTCTGCAAAGATTTGCATTTTCTCCGGCAAGAATGGTGTACGGGCCGGGCGCTGTATAGGTGTGGGTCAAAACCTGAATACATGGCGTAACAAAGCATGTCCCGGCTGATACCTGGCCTGAATCGTCACCAAAATCAACAAGAATGTCACAGCTTGGGGTTGCCGTATATGTGGATGTTATTGTCAGTGTCACCGGCTGATTTACGTTTGGGTTTACAGGACTTGAAGAGATGGTGATGGCGTAAAGCGGATTTGCTGAGATGAAAAGCAGCAGCGCAATGACAGAAACGTAAACACATAGGTGTGGTCTGATATTCATGTCACTCCCCCTTAAAATGAAAATGAGATGTTGTTTGTGAATGACAAAAGGATTCTGAACTCTTCGCCTTCCTGTTCAAACAGTCGATCCCTGCTTTGGTTGTATTGGGCCATCAGCGCAACGGCAGGATTTGTCATGATCCAAAAGTTGTTGGTGAAGAAATAGGATATTCTCGTGCTTGCATTAATGCTGTCAATATCTGTTGAGTTGTTATCCGCCGTGGTTTTATTATAGGTACCTGAAAATTCACATTCCATTTTTTCCGGGATCAGCTTGCCGTTAAAGGACAGAGTCGTCGTATAGGTATCTGTATTCACATCGGTAAAATGGGCCCTGGACCTGTTAAAGCTGAAACTTGGATAGATGGAGAGTCTATCCCACGAATAGGAGGGTGAA
Organism: Desulfocicer niacini; assembly: GCF_054657595.1. Taxonomy (NCBI): domain Bacteria; kingdom Pseudomonadati; phylum Thermodesulfobacteriota; class Desulfobacteria; order Desulfobacterales; family Desulfobacteraceae; genus Desulfocicer; species Desulfocicer niacini. Next base: position 14,036 of record NZ_BAAHYK010000069.1, on the reverse strand, counting down.
AGGGACAGGTTGATATTGGTTGTATCGTTAAAGTCTGAAATCCGGTCTTCCTGAAATCCGTATCCTGCCTGGAACCCCACGCTCAACTTGCCTTTAATATAGGCAATATGACCTGTAAGGATGTCTGTATAGGTTCTGGTGGGATCTGTAAATTCAGGTTCCCTGGAGCTTGTTAAACTTGTTCTTTCAAAGGAGATTCCCATGGGAAATTCCTGGAACCCCATGAAATTATAATCACCTCCAAACGTCTTTGTCTTGATTCTGGAATAGATGGGGTTATTTTTGACATTGTCATGATATTGGGAAAATGAGAGGGTTATGGCATGGTTTTCACGGCTTGTACCTACCTGGATTGAAATCCCCTGTAAATCCTTTTGAATGGACGGGTTCCCCACCACCTGATATTCTGGACCGGTATAGTGGTATAGGGCCTGCAAATTGTAATTTCCGATATTTGTCTCGCCCCCTATTCTGTAAGCCTTATCCGATTCTGAACCAAATTCGTCCAGGATATCTGAATCATATCTGGAAAAATCAAGTTCTGCATCAAGTATCACTCTGTCATCCAGCAGATGGGATCCCATAATAAATCCGATGACGTTACCTTTTCTATCTCCACTTGTTGACCAGGAACCAAAATCATCGCCCGGCTCGCTGCCTGTTGCATATACGGTTTTGAGTTGCAGTTTGTCGGAAAAGAGCTTGACCGCTCCTGAAAGCCCTATGATGTGATCGTCAAGGTCACCTTCAAGGCCTAAATCACCGTCAAATCCAAATATCTGGTCGCTCTTTAGAACAAAGCTGTTCAGATTAAAGTTCTTGTGTTCCAGCAAAAACTGCCCTCCTCTTCGTGAGAGATAAGCCACGGTATTTTCGCTTTCATTTAACTGGAGATCGCCGGTTGCTGCTGTAAAATCAAGTTCGTTGCCCCGGTATTTTGCGGTGAGAAGGTAATTGATAATCTCCACACCTTTGGGTGGGGGAGGAAAGACGGAGGTGCTCTGGTCAAAATATCGGATATTGGAATTTAATAGGAATCTCCACTTGTTGGTCTGCAATATATTGTCCGTTGTAAGGTTGGCTTCCACCTTGGAATCAGGTTCCCCCTCCGATTTGTCGCTTTTGGCCATTACCCTATCGTATAAGACCGTAACTTCGTTGTTTGAATAGGCTTCATCAAACAGGGCTGAATGGCGGCTTGAAAAATTAAAGGATACTTCAAAGCGCTCACCGGCCATGGAAACGCCACTGATCATAAGGGTGTGGTCTCCGGAAGGGAGGATGGCAACAGATTTTACATGGAACCCTTCCTCTGTGAATACCGCGATTCCAGTAATGTCCGTGTTATCAAGTATCACAAGCAGGGTATCACGATCAACGGCTTGTGCGACACGGCATTTTATCCTTGGCTTTTTGGCAATGACTTCTGCGCCTGGGTTCGGGATAATCATTTTTATCATTTGCTTGTTCTCACCCCTGACATCCCTTGGAAGGAAAACAATCAGGATCAAAAATGACGCTGTAACCAGAGTAAAAATTCCAGCTTTTTTAAATTTGGCTCTGAGGTTCAATTCCATGAATGTCGCCTCCCTGATTATAATGTGAAAAATGGGAATGATAGCTTACAACCCACAAGTTGCCGTCTGCGGTTGTAACGGTTCCACCTGCAAGGATTATAGTCCCTTGCCAGGGATTAATGGCAGTGCATCAGAACATTGGACATTATCGGGCAAGCCTTTATGCGAGTAAATATCCTTGATGGAACAATGGGTAATGCCATGCGCACTTCCATTTGTGTTTTACAGTTTGATTTCATGTAATCTGATAAGCACGAAATGGAAAAATATTCATTATTCAAGATTTTTTTCAATGGAGAGGGAGTCTTGTGTTCAGAAGTGGATGTGTCTTTGCTGATTTTAACTGCGTAGAGTAGAGGTTTAGAATCAGTATCGATTTAGATATTAACAAAAAAATGAAAATAATTCAAACAATCAATGGATATAAAAGGTGGGCGTAACGATGGCTGCCCATGCCGTAGGGTAAAACGGGGTCAAGCTTGCTTTACAGACGTTATTAATCTGGATCCATACAAGTTGGGAACGCCAAGGAACAATGCCCATATCTCAAGGTGGTCCCCTGCCCAAGACGGTATCGGTCAGGGAGTAATTTTTTATTGACTCCCATGAAGAATAACGATAATATATTTATATTCTATCTTGAATATCCCTACGGAGCAAACCTCCTTTTTCCTTCGACGGCAGTCTTTTGATTCCCACCGACACCTCTTTCAGATCACGTTCCCCAACAGTCATGAACGTATTTACAATTTCAATGGATGATTGTTTTATTTATCTCTTTTATATGAAATTAAATATAAGGGCTTGAAATTATTGCGGTTTGATTTTTAGTTGCGGGGGTGGTTACAGCCATGTATGTGATAAGAAAATCCGCGGAACGCTTTTTAAAGGGGCCCTCTAATAAAAGGAGGTATTTAACAAATGATTCGACTTAGCAGTTTCACGATTCTTTCCCATCCGCTGCCAGATGAAAACATCGTTCTTATGAATGGCTACTCAGGAGCATTGGATATTATCCAACCAGAACTGGCTGCTTTTTTTAGAAAAATTATTAAAAACGCACCTCGTGGACAGGCTTTTTTTGAAGAAAACATACTCTCCCATGAAATCTTTTCCATTTTGCTTGAAAGAGGCCATCTCACCCAAAGCACTCACAACGAAGAAAAATTGCTTGTGGATGAAATTGGGCGTGGACTTCATGAAATGGAAAAAAAACGCCCCTACTTCATGATTGTCCCCAACATGGATTGCAACTACCGATGCACCTATTGCTTTGAGCGTCATCTTCAAAAAAACCTCAATAACAAATCAAGTAATATTAATTATCACAAAAACAACGTTGTAATGACGCCGGAAATGGTTCCACGAATTTTTTCAGGCATCGAAAACATACAGAAAAATGCCGGATGCAATCAAGGAGGAATGATTAACCTCTATGGTGGGGAACCACTTGATTTTAAAAACAAAAGACTGTTGGATCTTATTTTTAAATTAGGAGCCGACAAGGGGTATTGGTTTGTTGCTATAACCAATGGACATCATCTGGATTCATTTTTACCAGTAATTAGAACAAATATCCTCAGGAAGGTTCAGGTCACCATTGATGGCCCCCGACACATTCATGATAAAACAAGAATTCATCGCGGAGGCGCCTCTTCCTTTGATCGTATTTTTGAGAATGTTAATAAGGTGTTAGCAGCGGAGGGAAAAGTGGATATCAGAGTACATGTATCCCCCCAGAATATTAACCAATTTGAAGCGGTCCTTGGTCTGTTCGAAAAAGAGGGGTGGACCAATAATGAGGCTGTGATCATTTACGCCAACACGCTTTACAGAAAAGATGATGGCGGAAAGGTTTGTGTTGATCTCCAGACTGCTGATATTTCCCTACATTTGGACCAACTGGTCGCCAATTACAATAATGTATTCACAAGCGCTCCTGCTGTTCACATCGCCCAGGACATTGCGGCTGTTTTTGAAAAGGGGGAGCGATTTGCACTGAAAGGAGCGTATTGCGGCGCTAATTTTGGCCATTATATTTTTGCTCCTGATGAGAACATTTATGTCTGCTGGGAATCCATCGGTAAGGAAAACTCCAAAATCGGTCATTATCGGTCGAAAGATGGCCCAATATTCAATCAAGCGCTGGTAGAAAAATGGTTCAACCGAAGTGTTTCAGATATCGAAGACTGTCTAGAGTGCGAATTTGCTTTAATTTGTGGTGGTGGGTGTGCTCAATATGCGCAATACAATACATCTTTATCCAACAAACCCTACTGTAATGATTTCCAGAGGACTTTTGAGCTGGCATTGGCAGATGAAGTGGCAAGACGTTGGGATTATCTGCAAAATGCGGGGATTGATAATCAATCCAATACATTAATCCAACAGGGAGGGAGTTAAAATGACAGAAAAGAAAAATCGCCGGGAATTCATTAAAACCACCGCAGCTACGACTGTGGGCGTCATTGGAGGGCTTGGGCTCATATCATCCCGAGCTTTGGCAGGCACAGCAATAAAAACCATCAATGCAAACGCCAAATCCCTTGATATGAAAAATGTCAAAATGTTGAAAAGGGGGGGAGAACGCAGGATGGTTATGCCAGATGGTTCTTTAAAAACTCGAAAACAAATCCTGAGTCAACTTGGGTTTAATCCGAACACACCACCGGATGCTTGGTTGGCAGGGTGCGGTGGCGGATGTGGCTCCAACGCCTCGGGCCTGGATATGAGGGCCCGTGAAAGGCTTATGAAGAGGGGATTTAAATTTCAAGGGAACGAGCTGATTGGCGTTCCCATGAAATAATGGATTTAAGGTGTGGAGGCCGAGGACTCCACACCCTTAAACCAGCTTTTCACCATTTTTTATGGGAGGTGAATATGTCACACGAAAAAGATCGCCGAAATTTTATGAAAAAAGCTGGTGTGGTTGCAATGGGAGGCGTTGCAGCGGGAATTGGCTTTTCAATTGAAAGTTTGGCACAGACAAAAATCAGGCGGATCAATCGACAAGCCACAATCGTAATGCCGGATGGTAAATTAAGGACACGAGCAGAACTCATGAAACAATTGGGCTTGAACCCACAAACGCCCCCTGATGCCTGGCTGGCCATTTGCGGCGGAGGATGCGGTTCCAATGCATCCGCGTTGGATCTTAATACACGTCAAAAGCTTATAAAGCGGGGATTTAAATTTCAAGGCAAAGAACTCATTTCAACCCCCAGCATAAAGTAAAGGATCCTTTCTGCAAAACATTTTGGCAAATTTTATGAGTAATCACCATTTAATTGGACAAATTTCTGGATTCAAAAACATTAGATATCATCGGCCACAGCGACAATCTTAAAAAACACAGGGAGATCCAATGAATCTGTCAATAAAAAATGGAGACTTCATCTTTGCAGTGATGCCGTGGGCATATCCGGATACGCCTGTACTGGGCACCTCTTTATTGCAGAGCATTCTGAAACAATCTGGATATCGCTCACAAATCATTTATCCAGCCTTTCAATTTTTTCATGCGATGGATCCTGTATTTTACTACTCTCTCTCAAATGATCATTCCCTTTTTGAGTTATCTGAACATTTGTTTTCGTGCTATATCCACGGCAAAGAGAGCATAAAATCGGATCACTTCCTGAAGGCCCTTGGGCAGCAGCACATTGAACATAAACTGGGGGAAAACTATGTTGAATTCCTCTCCCGGGTTCGAGATGTTGACATACCTGAATTCATTGACTCTCTGGCCCTCCTGATAACAAAAAAAGAGATTCCTGCCATTGGTTTCTCATGTACCTATAATCAAGTATTGGCAAGTATGGCTCTGGCAAAAGGAATAAAGAAAATACAACCTGAAATCAAAACTATTTTTGGTGGTCCCAGCCTGGCCGGAGTGATGGGAATCGCACACCATCAGAAATATCCGGATATCATAGACCATGTATTCATCGGTGAAGCGGATGGAAGTATTGTAAATATAGTGGATAAAATTCTCCAAAATGAAACAGATATGGAAATGCCGGGATTAACTCAATACAAAAATGGCCTTGCCAAAGGCCCAGAGCACTTCCCGGTAACACAGCAACTAGATGATCTCCCAGCCCCAGATTTCAGTGATTTTTTTCAACAACGAAATGCCATGAATGAAGATTGCGTCCACTTGCCAACCATTCGACCGCTGCCCTATGAGAGTTCTCGTGGGTGTTGGTGGGCGGAAAAGACAAATTGTTCCTTTTGTGGATTCAACGGTTTGTCCAGGCAATACAGAGTTAAATCCCCCCTTCGTGTCACGGCTGAATTGGAAGCGTTATCAACGGCCTATGTTAATCTTGATTTTTCAGCATGCGATAACAACATAAACAACTCACACTTTGAGACATTATTCCCAACCATTGCCCAATCGAATATGGATTATTCTCTTTGGTATCAAATTCGACCCGATATCAGCAAAGAGAATATCATGGCGCTAAAAAGAGGTAAAGTGGTCTACGTCCATGCCGGAATAGAGAGTTTCTCAGACAATGTACTGAAGCTTATGCGAAAGGGACTTAAATATCTGGAAAACATACAACTTTTGAAATGGTGTCGTGAAGCGGGAATAAAGGTGAGCTATATGATTTTATGGGGTATACCCGGGGAAACACCCCACGATTATTCTAAAATGGCAGCCCTTTTACCATTCATCGTTCATTTGGAACCACCACTCAGGATGCAATTCATTGAGCTGCATCGCTTCAGTCCCATGTTCACAGAACCGGATAAGTTCGGGATAGAAGAAACTTATATCCGTGAGAATTATCGACATGTTTATCCCCTTGACATTCTGGAACCCGACCTGTTTTACTATTTTAACTTTTACGCTTCAGACACCAAGAATGCCACGGAATACACCAAGGATTTACATGATGCGGTAAATTTGTGGGCAGAGCTCCACCATGACACTGAAACAAAGCCTGTTCTTGAAATGAGACTCGGAAAAGATTTTCTATTAATCCACGACAATCGTTGCGGTGAAAATTTAAGATATTTTCTCAACCATCTGCAAAAAGAGATTCTTCTTTACGGCGATTCAATTTGTAAAATATCAACAATTTATGATCTCGCCCGACAGAAATGGCCCGAATTGAGCAGGATTCAAATTGATACTGAATTTCAAACTCTGAAGGCGAATGGCCTGATAATAATTGAAAATGATAAATATCTTTCCCTACCTACAAGATCTGTTTCTAGCTGATTTAGGCCTAAAACAAGCGTGTTCATTAAAGTTCGATTGTGGCCAACTTCAATAATTCCATTAAAGTCCTTTTGTAATATAATTGCAAAAGACAAGAAAAAAAGGGGGCAACTGTCCATGAGAAATATTTGCGTTACAATTTTTGGTCATGATCACTTGTTGCCTTCCTTTTGCTATAATTGAGTTATGACTCAGCACTTCAACCTATTTGAAATGGCTGTCCGTTTATCCCTTGATCATGAAAATTCAAATTTCTTCAAAAGGAAAAGAAAATTGAAAATATGTTTGACCTGATCGTTATATCCGACAAACTGAAAGATAATTTTCTTGGATTTTTTGATAATCAGATATGAAATGTTAATAAAGGTGCGGATAAGTTTGGGAAGATTGACCTTTTCATTAATTTTATCGATCAAACCGATTTTTTGCGCCAGAAGATGAATAATGCCAATACCTCCGTGGGCTATGCCTTTATTATGCCGCCCATTTTGGACGAATACTCTCAAAGTAATCGAAATGATCTAATATCATCCGCATTTTAGCTTCAGTCTCTATCCAAGTATGGGGATGGAATTTCAACGTCCAGACAATTGTAGACAGTATACTCATAGCGATGTACACGGATATCTGAAGGCAATCCATGTCATCAATTTGTCTCTTTCCAAAATAACCCTCGATCTGTCCACGTGCAAACACCTCGCTCACAGGCCATGTAAACCATTCCAGTTTGACAAATTCATGAAGAGGGTCTCCCCAATCATATCTATTAAAATCAAGAACGCCAACATATCCTTGGTTATTAAGAATGATGTTTCCCAAATGGAAGTCATCATGCTGAAGCTGGTCTTTGACCGTTTCAGATGTGTCGTAATACATCTCTATGAACTTTAAGACTTTCTTATCGTTTTTAAATCTATAATTTTGCTCGAAATACTGACTCACATAGTATTCATGTTTTTTCCATTTTCGGCTTTTCCAGTCAGTCGTTTCAGAACTTAGACTGTTAATTTTCTTTAAATCCGCACCAGCTTCAATGCCGCTTTTGTATTGGCGTTCTTCAGGCATAGTGGCGATGTGAACTTCAGCATCAATGCCAGGTAGGAAGCTATAGACTGCGTATACGAATTCCTGACTATCGTTCCTGAACATTATTATTGGGTTGTTGCATCTCACGCCAATTTTATGCAACTTCCGCATTAGTTCAAATTCTTGTGTCTTTCTGTCTAAGGTTTTCATTGAAGACGCACGCAATAGATAGTCCCCTTTATCGGTGGTTATCTTAAACTTCTTTTCAATGGAGAACCCCTTTTCTATAGGTGTGATACTTTGTATGGGGGCGATGTGTTTTTCTATTTTTTTTCTAAAATAGTCCTCAATCATGGGATTATCCTTACATGGTAAGTATATGCGGCATTCAGTGAGCCGCAGACGCACTGAACGCCAAAAATCAGCGGCGCATTTTTTTGCGTTTGCTGGATTTTTATGGTTATGTGTGAAGTACTCTTTTTATAAATTCCATATTAGAATATGTTTAGATGTTGCATAATAAGAGATTTATTTTATGTATCTATAAAGGTCTATTTGTTCAAGTAGGGTTTCCATTGTCTTTTTATCTTTTTTGGGTGACGCCATAATCGAGAATGTCGCTTGGTATTTAGGAATTTTTACCCTAATAAAAGACATGGGCATTTGGGACTTACTAAGATATACTGTTTCAAATCCTTCTTTATTAAAAGGCTTTACATTTTTGAAATCGTTGCTGTGCTTATAATCATCAAAAAATTTCCCTTGATTGAGTTGGACATTAATCATTCCCTGATTACCAGTGAAAATTGCTCGATATTTTCTATCTGAAACAGATGTATCGGTAGACATATCATCTACACCGGCCGCCTGATAACCCTTAAGAGGAGTTGAATTCATCCACTTCGAAAAATTTTCAAATGGAAAAAGAGATGAAAAATCCTGTGCCGATGCTACTGATGTAAAAAAAATCAAAATAAATACCGTATCAGAATATTATAGAAAGTCCGCCCACAGGGCGCTAAGTTCAATCTCTATTGATGCATGAAAAGCCAAAAGGCATTCATTGATGTTTACAATGAACGCCTTTTGGTTTTAAAATAGAAACATATGGTTACTCTCCTGAGCTGTCATAAGCTGGTCCCAGTCCGTCTACCCAGAAATTGATGACATTGTATTTAACATTTTCATCCGAGCGGAAAAGGTTATACACAAACATTCCCCAGCTATAATAATAGCTATTCCAATACGGATAGTTCTCCTCATAATTTTCACTCTCTTCAACCAATGATGCTTTATAACAGCCGTCGGAGCCTTCTTCATTAAAGCAGGTGATGATGTCACCCACTCCCCCTTCATACTCAGTGGCCTGGCTGTATGTGAATTTTACCAGAGAACCCTTAGTAAACGAGCTGCTGACCCAGCCGCCGATTCCGCAAACACTGGCTTCAATTTCGTTTTCCCATCCCCATGCGTTTTCCTCTTCATGGGACTCTTCTTCGGAAATTGTCAGGCCCACACCGGTGTTTCCCGAAATTCCTTGATTCACATGCTGTTCAATACTGCCGCCGATGGTGGTGGCGGAAAAAACGCCGTTTTGTTCATTGTCTGTCATGATGGCATCTCGGTCCGAGGGACGGGGGTAGGATGCCACCTGGCCGGGTATGCTGGAAAAGGTTTCCGCGCCAATATCTGGTGCATCGCCGTTGTTTTCATTGAAATAATCAATCTCCCACTTCCAGTAACCGGATCCTACAGGTAGATCAATGGTCATATACGTCCCCAACAGATCCGGATCCGGAGAGGCGATAATTTCGTATTTATAACTGTGGTAGGCCGACCCCAAAAAAATCACATAGTTGCCGTAACAGTCTCCGGTAAACGAGGTAACACTTTCCGTCCGGACAGCCGTGGTATCGGTGATTTTTGATTCCCGCACCACGCCTTCCTTAACCCCGGCTTCCGCCAGTTTGGCCAGAAGGCTGAATTCTTCTTTTACGGAAAATCCCCAGGCAATGCTGGACTCAAATGTGGTTCCTTCTTCAACGGTTGTTTCATTAATCTTTCCGAATGTGACATGGCTATGATGATGGGCCTGGGGAATGTCAAACTCAGTAGGCGGAGCGATTAAGACGGTTGTGATCACCGGGTCGATCATATGGACCCAGTGGTCATCGGTATATTTTACCTTCAGGCTGTCTCCGTCAAAGTCTCCCAATGTCATAAATGAACCGGAACTGAAATAATCACCGGACTTCAAGTAATTGGAAAGGTCAAATGACGAGGATTTTGTCTGCTTAAATTCCCAGCATGAACCATGGGCTTCTTTTTCAAGATCATATCGCATCCACTTCATCTCGTCACCGTGTGTTGTGGCGATGATTATTTCATCAATTCCGTCGTGATCCACATCACCCGTGGATAGCTGGGCGTCAATTGAGATATAGTCAGTATAACCAGAGTAAATGATTTCCGTGGTTTTATTTTGGTTGGGATAAATTTGGTAATTGGTAAAGGCGTGGTTATAAAAGCGCCATGTATAGGTCCTCATGCCTATATTATTAAACGCTTGGTCCAGAAAGGTGATGGTCAGTTCATCCGTCCCGTCCCCTTCAAAATCGCCGGTAGCCAGGCTGATATCCGAGATCGTGTGATCATCATTATTCGTGTTGATGTCAAAGTCTTTATACGTTATAAAATCGGCTGAATCAGCATCATATTGATAACTCTTTATGTTTACTATATTGTTATCGAGCATGCCAAAGGCGAATTCATCAATTTGGTCATTGTTAAAGTCCCCCATTGCAAGCCCAATCTGCTGCTCTACATTTGAAAGCGGCCAGTCCGGTTCCCAGCTTTTCCACTCTGTGTGATAGAAATAATCTGGACCAGCCACTGCATCCCAGATCGCCACCGTTTTTTTATCATAAGGATAACTATCCGAATTTTTAGATGAAACCAGCACTATTTCATCATAGGGATCATCATCGATATTGCCCACCGCCACCTGGGTGTTATACGTACCGGATGCCAGCATATAAGGGCTGGTAACCCAATCGGTTCTGACTTTTTTATAAATATAAAGTTTTGTTCCATCGGCATTGCCGATATCATCACCGTCATCGTTTAAATGCCAGTTATCTACAGTGAAGATGACATCATCATAACCGTCATTGTTGACATCGGCAATCGCCAGGTCTGCGCCATAGGGAACAACCTTATTGAAGCTGTCAAACACATACTCCTTGAATTTTTCTGTTTCTCCCGTATCCGGGTTATAGTGAAGGATAAAAAGATGGGTTTGAAAATCATAGCTGCCATGCCGATCGCTTTTATGGCTCATGACCATCAATAGCTCGTCTTGGCCGTCACCGGTGATATCTCCGGCAGCTGTTTTGTGAATGACGGCACCCCTCCGGTTCATGTAGAAATGATCTGAATTCAAATATGTACTGATCTTAGCATAATCGGCATCCGCATCGTCTAAAATAAAAGCCTGGCTGTTGTCATCATTCACATCCGGGTCCGGCAGCATAAAGGCGAGTTCTTCTTGTCCGACAAGCTGGCTGGTTTTGTATTTTAATGGATGATAATCATCGGGTTTTTCATCAATTGTCAGTGAGTCAATTGAATAATTCCCGCTATTGGGTGTTGCCGTAGGTATAAAATCTGAATTTTTATTCGAGCTGTCGGAACTGTCGTCGTTACAACCGCTGTTCATTACCAGCATAAATGCCATTAAAAGCAAAAAGAAAAAATTGAATACCGGGTTAGACCTGTTGTGAAATCGTTTCATCGTTTCCCTTCCAATTATTGTGTCAGATAATCTGAGATGACCGTTGTTTTGTTTGAGTCAATGAGGCCAAATAATCTTAAAATTAGCATTATGGCACTTTTATAGGCTATCGCGCAATGTATTTGAAACTGCAAAGACGTTAGATGATTTCAGTGAATTTTTTAATCACCAGGTCCAGGGCTTCATCCCATGAGGCCGGATGAAGTTCACCTTTATTTCCGTTTCCATCCAGAGCCCGGATAAGCGGCGTTTTGAGGCGCTCATCGGAGTAGATGAAATCATATCTAAAACACCCTTTAACTTACCGATTTTATACGTTTAAATCTTTTTGCGGCAGCCTTTCCGAATCATTGTAATGCCTTCCTCGGCCTCAGGTGCAATAACTGCGGTAATCCGCATATGGTCTTCAAGAAAGGTGTCTGCCGTCGGAACATATTCTTTTCCCTCTGAGACATAACGAATTAGAAGACACCCGCTTGGAAGTCCGAGAGCGCTTATTTTTTTGCCGGAAAAAGGGGACCCTTCTTCAATTTTAAAATCAAAAAGCATGGGCTCGGTTAAATTCAACCCACTTCCGTCACGATCAAGGTCCCGCTCAAGCAAGGTTTCGTAAATAGGCAGATTGTTCATCATTTCCGCAACAGCGTAAGCACAAAAACAACTGACAAGCAAAGGCAGCATCTGCTGATAACCGCCGGTCATTTCAACGATCAGGGCAACACCGGTCAAGGGGGCCCGAACGATGGCGGAAAAATAGGCAGCCATTCCCACAACAGCGAAGACTGCTGGCTCTGTCACGATGGACGGGGCAACATACTGAGAGGCGCAGCCCACTGCAAAACCCAAAAGTGCGCCGAGAGACAAGAGGGGAGAAAAGATGCCCCCAGAAGCACCGGTGCTGTAGCTGGTGGTTGCCAGGAAAAAACGAAATACAAAAAAAAGAGGAATCGAGGAAAAGGCAAATTTACCGACCAGAACCACTTCGGCAAGGGAATGACCGCTTCCAATGGCAATGGGGGAATACCAGCCCACCAATCCGGCCACGGCTCCAATAAATGCCGCAACACCGAGTTTCCCCCTTCCTTTGAAAAGATCAAACAGATTGATGGTCCCGATCAGACTCCGGTTGTATAGAACCCCAAGCAATCCGGCCACAATACCAAGCAGAACAAAGAAGGGCATTGATGCGATGGAAAGCATCGGATAATTGGGGACCATAAACGACATCCGGCCACCTGAAAAGTACCGTACCACGATATCAGCGATAGCCGCTGCGAGAAAGACTGCTCCGAACACTAGAGGATGAAAATCACGTTGAATTTCTTCAAGAACAAACATCACGCCCGATAACGGGGCATTGAATGCCGCGGCAAGTCCGGCGCCCGCCCCGGCACCGATGAGTGTTCGTTGCTCCCGGGGTCTGACGTGAAAAATAGTTGAAACGGCATTTCCAACGGCACCACCCATTTGCACGGTCGGGCCTTCACGGCCAAGAGCCAGCCCGCCGCCGATGGACAGGACCCCGGAAATGAATTTAACGGGCAGGACCCGCGACCATTTCAAGGTTCGCAAACGGTTCATGACCGCTTCAATGTGAGGAATACCGCTGCCACTCGTTTCCGGAGCATAGCGGTGAACGATGAAAACGGATAAGCCCGCACCCGTCAAACCAAATAATACCGGGAATATCCACCCCCATTCAGGGAATTGGGTGGACCATGCAATCAGGGAGTTTCTTAGTTTATCCGCAGCTTCAATAAATGCGCCGAAAAATGCGGAAACCAGGCCAGCCCCCAGTCCGACCAAGGCTGCAAGGGGAAACAGGTTCCTGCGCTGTCGTCTGGTCTGGAACTCTTCCAGAATTTCGGAACGGGCTGCCTCCATTTCTGCAGATGATGTGGAATAATGGTTGATGGCTTTTTGAGTCATTGAAATTTTGTGTCAGTTCAGTTTAAAAAAAATTCAATTTTTTATGGTGATCGTCACTACTAAGCCAGTGGTTACACGTGAGTTGACTTTGGGTATTACTATCTAGTTGTAAGATTCGAGCTTTAAGTATCAACTCTCGTGCATTAACAATAAGAATGGGAAAAGTCTCTTCACGGTAATGAAAATTCGGTTTATTATAGATTTCCATTGCAGCCAATGTGGCTCCTAAAGACTTATCAAGTAATGATCTTGCTCTGGATTTCATTTATCGAAGAGGAACAATTCTCATAATTACTCAAAACACACTACTCCGATTTTTGTTTTTTTCAAGTAAAAAATACAATTTATTGTTGATAATGTTACAGGGGGATGGCAATGTTAGGAGATGTCATACAATGTCAGAAGGCCCAACGGCCAGTATTATGATTTTGTAACAGGTTCATACGTTGGGCAAAGCCCGTGCCGTATAAAGTTAAGT
>NZ_BAAHYK010000068.1:0-20016 GCF_054657595.1 Desulfocicer niacini | reverse complement strand
CTCCTTTGTGTTCATCGTTTCACCTGCATGGCTTTATACCAGACAGAGGCGGTGCCGTCTTCTGCCATTCTGAAATTATTTTCTTGATCATGCCCCCCCTGTTCGCATAAGGCAGCACTGCGCACTTGACTGCGCACCAATACCCGTGGAACATATAAAAAGATATGCTCAACTATGAGCTGATGTCCGGTATAACGCCCCATTTTTTGGGGGAGTAAAAATTTTAACTGCCTTATTTTTCAGGTGGTTGACTCCGGGATAAGTAAGTTCTCAATAAGTCCGGGCAATCACTGATTTTTTACAACCACAAAAACTTGAAACCAAACTGAATCGTTCTTATTATATTGTATCAAATAATAGTTGTAAAATTTCATGCACTGGAGCTCTCATGGTTGTAAAAATTCCTAAAATTGAAGACATTCCTGTAGAAGAGCAAACCCCTCTGGTTTTGATGCTCCTGGAATATCTCAACCTGCTTGCTGAGGAAAACCAGGCTCTCCGTGATGAAATTGCACGCCTTAAGGGACAAAAACCCAAACCAAAAATTAAGCCTTCCGGCCTTGAATCCCGGCGCAAAAACAAATCTAAAACACAAGGCAAGCGGCCTGGCTCTGCCAAACGTCATAAAACAAAAGATCTGAAAATACATGAGACCATCAAAATTGCACCTGAAGATCTCCCCCTTGGGAGCACCTTTAAAGGGTATAATGATTTTGTGGTCCAGGGACTCCGGCTTGAACCTTTCAATATCAAATATCGACTGGAAAGATGGGTTTCCCCGGATGGCCGTTCATTCACCGGAAAACTCCCAGAAAATTTGAACGGCGGGCATTTCGATTTGGAATTCAAACGATTTGTCCTTTACCAGCATTATCACTGCCATGTCACACAACCCATATTGCTGGAAGCATTGCATGATATGGGGTTTGAGATTTCCGCAGGGCAACTGAGCAATATTCTCATTGAAGGGCATGAACTCTTTCATGATGAGAAAAACGACATCCTTGATACAGGCCTTTCTGTATCCTCGCATATCAATGTCGATGATACCGCTGCACGGCATAAAACCAAAAACGGCTATTGCACCCATGTTGAAAACGATTTTTTTGCCACCTTTCACAGCACTGAGACCAAAACCAGGATCAATTTTCTCAAAATATTGCAGGCCGGGCGTACAGAATATGTCATCAATGCAAGTGCTCTGTCATATATGATCTCCCAGGGGTTACCCAAGGAGTCCCTCATCCTTATCACCACTCGATTTTTGAGCGTGTTTGAAAATGATGATGCCTGGTTGGACTGCCTCAAAACACTCGGTATTAAAAAGGTACGTCACATCAGAATTATTACTGAAGGTGCATTGATCGGCAGTCTGGTCGCGCATGGTTTCAATCTCGACATGGTCATTATCAGCGATGATGCCGGCCAATTCAATATCCTGAATCATGCGCTTTGCTGGGTCCATGCCGAACGTCTCATCAACAAGCTTATTGGCCTCACAGAAGAACAAAAACAGGCTGTACAGGACATTCGGGCTGAAATATGGGAATTATATGCCTCTCTCAAAGAATTCAAAGCACAGCCGGGTAATGAGAAAAAAACAGTCATTAAGGCTAAATTCGATAAAATTTTCACTAAAAAGACCTGTTTTGCCTCCTTGAACAATGCTTTGAAGCGCATTCACCGGAATAAGCGGGAATTACTCAGGGTACTGGATTTCCCGGATACTCCTCTTCATAATAATCTCAGTGAAAATGACATACAAAATATGTCAAACGCCGAAAAATCAGCGGGTCGACCAGAAGTGATCTGGGACGACAATGCAGAGATACGTTCACAACGTTTGAAAAAAACTTGCCGCAAGCTCAAAATCTCTTTCTGGGAATACCTCAAAGATCGATTGTCCGGCGCAAATGAGATTCCTGATCTCTCTGATATCATCACCATTAAAGCGTTGCAATTGTCTGTTGAGCTGTGACTCGATTTCATTGACTCTTGCCTTCTTTGCCCGGACTTATTGAGAACTTACGTCTCAACTTTTTCAGCCTTGAGAAATTTGAAGAGGATTGCCAGCGGGAACGAAAGAATCTCACTTTGTTCAATGAGGCACCAAAAGATAAAGGCGTCATTCCCCTCTATTTTCCATCGGATCCGGAAACCATGGAAGGAATTCGTGAAATTGCCGAAAAAGGCGGGCCGAAGAATGCCGAACATACCCTCCGCAATGTGGATGCCTTTCTAAAATGGGAGGAACGAGTGAACAGCGCGGCAAAGAAAAAACTCTACTTCCCGGATATCAATGATACCGTCATCGAGAAAATCAAACGAGGGGACATGATTCCCTGATATTGTGAAATTCTGCAATTTTTTAAATATTTTTGATGAAATTTCATTTTTTTTTAAAAAAAATTATGGAATTTATCATTAAATCATGCTTTATTTGATGTGTCTTTTTGAATTGGATTATTTTGTTCATAAATACAATGCAATCTTTATTCATTAAGAGCATCAACTCATTTAGGAAGTCGATATTAAATCATTTTTTCCATTATGGGCATTTGGGGAACTTTTATAACTTAATCTCTGCCCTCATAATGGGAAAGTGATTTCGTATCCATTCCTTAAGAAATCACAATTATCAGAAGGGAGAGAGTGTGTCATGAGAGACAGATTCGATACCGATTACGTAGTCGGTCAGGACAACACACAAAAATGGGGCATGGACTTTCACGGTCCGGTGTTCTTCATTGCAGCAACGCTTGTCATCGTCTTTATCATCTTAACTTTGATGAACCCGGTGGAAGCCAAAAAGGTGTTCGATGGGTCAAAATCCTGGACCATTCAAAATTTTGACTGGTTCTTCATGATCTCGGGAAATGTGTTTGTTCTATTCTGCATTGCCATGATTGTTTTGCCTGTGGGGAAAATACGCCTGGGCGGGGAGGAGTGCAGGCCTGAATTTACAAGAATGTCCTGGTTTGCCATGCTGTTTGCCGCCGGCATGGGGATTGGCCTGATGTTCTGGAGTGTGGCGGAACCGGTGGCCTACTACACGGACTGGTGGGGAACCCCTTTGAACGTGGCGGCCAAGACGCCAGAGGCGGCCAGGGCAGCCATGGGTGCCACCATGTTCCATTGGGGCCTTCACCCCTGGGCCATGTATGCCGTCGTGGCACTGGCGCTCGCTTTTTTCACCTTTAACAAAAACCTGCCCTTGACCATTCGCTCCTGTTTCTTTCCGCTGTTGGGCGAAAGAACCTGGGGATGGGCCGGTCATATCATCGATGTGATTTCAGTCGTGGCCACTATTTTCGGTTTGGCGACATCCATGGGATTCGGAGCCCAGCAGGCAGCCGGCGGCCTTCATTTTATTTTCGGCATTGACAACACCCTCGGGCTCCAGCTGATCATCATTGCCCTTGTGACAGCAGCGGCCACCATTTCGGTTGTCAGGGGACTTGATGGCGGCGTCAAAGTTTTAAGTAACATCAATATGGGAATTGCCCTGGCACTGTTGATATTTACCATTGTGGCCGGATCTATTCTTCACTTCTTCTCCGGCCTTTTGACCACCTCCACCGCCTATGCCGAATATATACTGCCCCTGAGCAACTGGATCGGCCGGGCTGATGATAAATTTTACAAAGGCTGGACGGTTTTTTACTGGGCGTGGTGGCTCTCATGGGCCCCCTTTGTCGGAATGTTCATCGCCCGAATTTCAAAAGGCCGTACCATCCGCGAATTCATGTCAGCAGTCCTCATCGTGCCAACCGTGCTGACCCTGTTTTGGATGCAGGCGTTTGGCGGTAACGCCTTGAACCAGATCCAGAACGGCATCGGTGTACTGGCCGAAAAAGGTCTTGGTGAGGTCTCTTTGGCCCTGTTTCAGATGCTTAACAACCTGCCCTTGACCAACATCACTTCTTTTATCGGTATTGTGCTAGTACTTGTATTCTTTGTCACATCGTCGGATTCAGGCTCATTGGTTATAGATGCTATTACCGCCGGCGGCAAGGTGGATGCTCCGGTCAAACAGAGGGTCTTCTGGGCCTTTCTTGAAGGCTTGATCGCCGCCTGTCTGCTCGTGGGCGGCGGTGCCGACGCCCTGGGTGCCATCCAGGCCGTCGCCGTGACTGTCGGACTGCCCTTTACTGCCGTTATGAACGTCATGCTAGTCAGTCTTGTCATGGGGTTGCACCATGAAATGCAGAAAATGCGAATAAGCAGCGACCCTGTCCTCTCATAGAGAAATATATTATGTACCAACCACCCTGCCTGTTTTGAGTTTTACAGGCTGGGTGGTTGGCTCTATCCCGCCCCCTCTCATATCCTCTATTTTATATTTCCCTGAATCAATTACCGCCACAATTTCCCCACCGGTGTTTCCGGAAAAAATTGATCCGCCACCTGGGCCAGAAAGAGCTCGGCTGTGGCCAGTGCATCCGTCAACGCGTGGTGGGGACGGTATCTGGGCAGCCCGTACCGCTCCCGTGAGTGGGACAGCCGCAAAGAGGGGCTCTTCTTTTTTCCCATCCAGCGCTGAATGATATTGGGACGAAAAACCGGGTGTTTTCTGGATTCCAGCTCCATGGTGTCGATCATCGGGAATATCAGCGGTTCATGGATCAATTTCAGGGTGGTTCTGTTGAGAAATTCCCTTTCAATCCGGCCGTAATGGGCAATCATGACCTTTCCAGCCATGGCGTTTAATATAGGGCTCAAGGTTTCTTCAAAACCGGGGGCACCTTCTAGACGACTGTGGGTAATTCCGTGGATGGTCGTTTGGGTATTCTTTGGATTCTCATCTGGGCGGATGATCCGGTGACGCGCCTTGTCACAAAAAATCCGGTTCCAGGATAGAGTGATAAACCCGATGCTCAAAATTTGATCTCTTTCCGAGTCAAGACCGCTGGTTTCCAAGTCCAGCGCCAGAAACGCCACCCGGTTCAATGGCGTGTCGGGCGTCACCGTAAACGCCTTGTAGAACTTTTTAAGCCGCAGATCCCGGCATTCATATGCCAGACCGTTGCAGCGGCGTTTCCAGTTAATCCGGTCATCAATGGCGAGTGCCTTTCGAATACCGAACATGGGCTATTTCCTGTGATCTTTCCGGCTTTTAGTCCCTCTTTCAGGCACCGAAGAGGGCGTTCGGGAGGCATTATACCTGAATCGAAGAAACGCCTGGGCCTGGGACACCACCGTGAAGGCATCCTTGAGATGGCGGCGTTCAAATGCCGAGAGCCGTTCCGGGCTGACGTTGTTGTCCGGTTCTCTGCCGTCTTCCACCTTCCGGGCTTGATGGCGGATGCGGACTGTGGAGATCAATTCCAGAGCATCCAGAAGATCATCACCGACCCCTTCGGTCAGCAGATTTGTCTGCTTGATTGCCTCGAGACGATTTGCCGTGTTGCAGGCTGTGGCACCGCAGGCCAGGGCGTGGACCCGGACCAAGTCACTGATGGGCGCAGTGCCCCGACGTTTCAGGTTGAACGTGTTTTTATGCTCTCCGTCCGGTTCCAATACGAATTTACGAAAAAACCCCAGGGGCGGATTCCGAAGCAAGGCATTCCTGGCCAGGCTTGAGAGAAACTTAGGACTATGACTTGCCTTGTCCCGAATGAGTTCTCTGAGCACCCGGGCAAATCCCGTTTCTCCGTAAATCCCCTCAAGATCGAAAAAAATGGAGGCATGAAGCAACGCCTCGGGTTCCGGATGGTCGATCCAACGGGTAAAGTAGGATTTCCATATGGAAAGGGGTTGTCGCCACTTGGGATTTGTGGCCATGATGCCGCCGGTGCAATAGGAAAAGCCGCATTGCTGGAGCCCGTCGCTCATAAACGCGGCCAGTGCCATGAAGTAATCGTCATGCTGTTGCGGATCAAAGGCATCATCAATGACAAAGGCGTTGTCCTGGTCTGCCACTAAGGTGAGCTCATCCCTGGCCATGGCCCCCAGAACCAGAAGGCAATAGGGTACCGGAGGCGGGCCGAGTTTTTTTTCACCCAGCTGGAGCAACCGCTGAGAAATGCTGACGCCGATGCGGGCCATGGCTGTGCCGATGGTATGAGGATTGGCGGCCTCATTGACCAGGTGAACAAAAAGCCGACGGATACCGGGTGCCATGGCCGCAAGTTCATCCACACTGTTTTTGCGCCGGATATCCCCCACAATGAAGACTGAGCCGTAGGAGGCGTATTGGATCAAATCGGATACGGTGATGACCCCGATCGGTTTGTCCCTGTCCAGAATGGGCAGATGATGGAGATTATGGCGCATCATGGTGAGCATGGCCTCAAAAGCAAAGTCCCGGGCCTGGTGCGTGATGACCTCCCTGGACATAATCTGGGATACCGGCGTGGTCAGGGAAAGGCCTTTGGCAATGGCCCGTCTTCTTAAATCTCTGTCCGTGATCAAACCGGCGATGGCGTGCTCTGTTGCGGTTTTTGACACCAGCACCAGGCAGGACACTTTGTTTTGGGTCATGATCCCGGCCGCCTCCTGAAGCGATACCTGCGGAGATGCCGTAATGATGTCACTATGGAGCAGCGTGACAAGCCTTGATACCATCAGCGGATTCCGGGCCTGCTGGTCGACATCTTCCAATGCCACCTTCAGTCTGAGACTGTGATCCTCCTCCATAAAATCTGCGAACCGGTCATGTTCGTAGCAAAGCGTTTGAAAGATATCGTCGGGAATGAGGTAAACCAGAGTGTCTTCTATGGCCTTGGCAGGATACCGAACCTTTTTTCTTCGCATCAGGGCGAACTGGCCGAAGCATTCCCCTTCCCCCATACGGGTGAGCAGCTCCCCGCTGCTTCTGAAAATTTCCACCGCACCTTTCCGAATGACGTACAGAGCCTGAGTCTCATGGTCTTTTTCAAGGATCATGGCACCTTTTTGGAAGTAAGCCACACGGATGTGAGGCACCATGTCGTCCACCACCTTGCCGGGCAGGTTTCTGAATGGGGGGTGAGAGAAAAAAAAGTTGCGTATCTCAAAGAGCTCAATTTCCATATGTTACCTCGATTTTAATCCGTATTTGCTGATTTTTTGAACTTAGCGCCCTTCGGGCGGACTTTTCCATAACTAACTGCTTTTGAAACATAAAAATGAAAATCCCTATACTATTCAATTATTCATGGCCCGAAATACGCTTTTATATCCGCAAGGCCTTTTGGAAAGCAACACCGATTTACATGAAAGTCCCGACAGTTGTCGGTTCACGGACTTTTATGATTTGTTGCGTCAGAGAGGTCTCACATGGCCGGTATTGAGAAGATGAAAAAATATTTTCGAAAAGAAATTTTCTATTCGTTAAAAATATTTGACACATTATTTATAATATTTGTTTTCTTAAAAAAGATCGTATTTGTCGACGAATCACATCGACAAATAAAAATTCTTTTATTTCAATATCTTATAATAATTCCAAATAAACTCATTGATATTTTTATAGTCATTCCATAGTAAAAACACACTTTTTCATACCAAAAATTCATTTGGTATGTTTTTTGAACAACACTTAAAGCTTTATCGTTCATATATTGATGTTATTATAATTTATTTGCAATATTTTTTTTGAAAAAATAAAATCAAAATAAAAATATTGACGGTATGTTCAATTTAATATAATTGAATCAAAATTACTAAATAACTTTCATTCATTATAAGAGAGCTGAATATCATCATGCTTTTCATGGAAGTTTTTATTGGAAATACCATGTAAGGTATTGATATATAGATGCTTTTACGCATCGTTGTGATGCATTAAGCAATCATGGCTGTGTATATGAAAGTCCCGACCGTTACAGGTTCTCGTGCTTTCATGATTTGTTGTGTCAGCTCGGTCTGACATGGCCGTTATTAGCCATAAAAATGCGCAATGAAAGTAGTAAACACGATGTTCAGCAGTAGGCCTAAGATTGGATAAATTGAGATACATGGAGAAAAAATGAACCCCATAAAAACGTTTGACCCGGAACTTTATGCTGCCATTGATTCAGAAAAACAGCGTCAATTGGACAACTTGGAGTTGATCGCATCGGAGAACATTGTTTCCCCCAGAGTCAGGGAAGCCGCCGGTTCCGTATTGACCAATAAATATGCTGAAGGGTATCCATCCAAACGATACTACGGTGGCTGCGAGTATGTGGACATTTCAGAACCCCTTGCCATTGAAAGGGCCAAAAGCATTTTTGGCTCAGAACATGCCAATGTTCAGCCCCATTCGGGATCACAGGCCAATATGGGGGTTTACATGTCCACAATTAACCCTGGGGACACCATTCTCGGAATGGACTTGACCCACGGCGGCCATCTCACCCACGGATCTCCGGTTAATT
Source organism: Desulfocicer niacini (assembly GCF_054657595.1). Classification (NCBI taxonomy): domain Bacteria; kingdom Pseudomonadati; phylum Thermodesulfobacteriota; class Desulfobacteria; order Desulfobacterales; family Desulfobacteraceae; genus Desulfocicer; species Desulfocicer niacini. Next base: position 11,674 of record NZ_BAAHYK010000068.1, on the reverse strand, counting down.
TCTCCGGACTGCTGTACAACACCGTTTTTTACGGTGTTGATAAAGAGAGCCAGCGCATCGATTTTGACATGGTGCGGGATCAGGCACTGAAACATCACCCCAAAATGATTGTGGCCGGTGCCAGCGCCTATCCCAGAGAGATCGATTTTGCCACATTCCGTCAAATTGCCGATGAAGTCGATGCCCTGCTCATGGTAGATATGGCGCATATTGCGGGACTGATTGCCGCGGGATTACACAACAATCCGGTTCCCCACGCTCATTTTGTCACCTCCACCACCCATAAAACCCTGCGGGGTCCCCGTGGCGGTTTGATCCTGTGCAATGAAGAGATGGCTCAAAAACTGAACTTGAGAATTTTTCCCGGCATTCAGAGAGGACCGTTATGCCATACCATTGCGGCAAAAGCTGTGGCGTTTAAAGAAGCGCAGACGGATGGGTTCAAAGCATATGCCGCTCAAGTGATTGCCAATGCCAAAACATTAGCGGCATCCCTCATTGAAAAGGGATACCATCTCACTTCAGGAGGAACGGATAATCATTTGATGCTGGTGGATTTGACCCAAAACGATATTACCGGTAAAGAGGCGGAGACGGTTCTGGATCGCACCGGTATTACCGTAAACAAAAACACCGTCCCTTTTGAGATAAAAAATCCTTTAGTTACAAGCGGAATCCGCATCGGTGCCCAGGCACTGACATCCAGAGGGATGGATGAAGCCGCCATGAAGACCATTGCCAATTTTATCGATCAGGTACTGAAAAATCGTCATGACGAGACAAAAATCGCAGCCATGAAGGAGGAAGTGACCGCTTTCTCAAGGTCCTTTCCAGATTTCCAGGATATATCGTAAAGAACCGGTCTTTAAGGTGATTTGCAGGAATAAAATTATTGGTTTGAGCGACTGCAGGGCGAATTATTATTCGCCCTTGTGAGATCGCCATGCCCTTTGGAGATAAAATCATGAATACGGAAAGTCAAAACCCCAGAGTCATTATATGTGATCCCATCGCGAAAATCGGTATAGATATGCTGGAAACGCATTGCACAGTGGACATTAATCCCGGATTGACCGAGTCGCAGCTGATGGAGATCATACCAAACTATGATGCCGCAGTCGTACGAAGTGCCACCAAGTTTCCCAAAGCGGTCATCGAGAAAGCGACCAACCTGAAAGTGATCGGCCGGGCCGGTGCAGGGCTCGACAGCATTGATGTAAAGACGGCCAAGGAGAGAGGGATTGCCCTGGTCAACAGCCCCAATGCCAATTCCGTTGCCGTGGCCGAGCACGTATTTGGACTGATGTTTGCTCTAATCCGACACTTACCACGGGCCAATGCCTCACTGAAGGAGAGTCGGTGGGAAAAAAAGAATTTGATGGGCACGGGTCTTGCCGGTAAAACTCTGGGGCTTGTGGGCTTTGGCCGAATTGCCAGACAGGTCGCCTCCCGAGCGCTTGCCTTTGGAATGAACGTCCAGGTCTCCCAGCGGCGAGCCACTCCAGAGAAAAATGCAAAACTGGGAGTGGAGACAGTGGATTTGAAAACCCTGTTCAGCACCTCTGATTTTATCTCCGTGCATATTCCAGGAAAACCGGAAAATGACGACTTTGTGGGAAAAGAGCTCATCTCTCATATGAAGCCAACTGCTTATATGATCAATACGGCCAGGGGAACCGTACTGGATGAAACGGCACTGCTCGATGCGCTGAACAAAGAGCGTATTGCCGGCGCAGCTCTGGATGTTTTCAAGGTTGAGCCTGCCGTGGATAATCCCCTGGTGGCTCATGATAAAGTGATTGTTTCGCCCCATATCGCCGCCAGCACCGATGACGCCCAGCAATCAGCCGCCGTGACGATTGTGGAACAGATACTGGATATTCTGGTTGAATCCGCGCCGGAAAATCCTTTGGATCTGATGGTGCTTCCCATGGATAAGGTGTTCCCTCACGAGCTGACCGATCCCCGGCGGGTGGACAATCTCATCGAGAAGCTCAATGCATCGGATGTGTTCACCAATCCACCCATCGTAACGCCCTGCAAAGAGTATTACGTGGTGCTGGACGGTGCGACGCGCGTGGCGGCATTTAAAAAATTGGGGTATCCTCACATTATTGTTCAGGTGATGAAAGATCCTGAAAAATTTTCACTGGATACCTGGTTTCATGCCATACGAAAGATCGATGTCGATGCACTGCTGAAACTGTTGGGCGAAATTCCTGAAATCAGTATCGTCAAAAGTGATCAGAAATCGGTCCAGGCCGAAATGGTGGAGCACGGCGGGCTCTGTTTCCTGCAGACCGTCGATAAAACCATTTACCACATTCAACCAATGGCCGGCGTCAATCACTTGGAAGCGTTGAACAAACTCACCGATGCCTATATTCAGGCGAGCCATGTGACCCGAACGCTTCATGACGATATCGACGCACTGCTCGCTGAATTTCCGGACTTGACCGGGGTTGTTCTTTTCCCGGTATTGACCTTGGAACAGGTGCTTCAAATTGCCGATGCAGGTCATGTGGTACCGGCCGGAATCACCCGATTCATCATTCCGGGGCGTGTCATGCGTCTCAATGCCGATTTCGAATACCTCAAATCGGATAAAGCGCTGGATGAAAAAAATCAGTGGCTCTATGATCTGGTCATGGAAAAACTCTCCAAAGATCAGGCAAGATATTACGCCGAGCCTATCTATCTGATGGATGAATAGTTATCGGGATAGGGTGATTTAAACGGGTGTAGGGGCGAATTATTATTCGCCCTTGTTTCTAATCATCTGGTATGATCGTTTATGCAAATCACCTTAAATAAAATATACTATCAATTGATGATTGATGCGAACGGGAAAATAAGGAAAAATCATGTCTGAACGTGTTTTTAATTTCAGTGCCGGACCTGCCACATTGCCTGTGGAAGTGCTTGAACAGGCCTCATCGGATATTTGTGAATATCAAAATGTCGGGATGGGCCTTGTCGAAATGAGTCATCGGTCAAAAGAGTTCATGGCTATTGCTGAAACAACTGAAGCCCTGCTTCGGGAGTTGATGGAGATTCCAAATAACTACAAAGTTTTATTTCTTCAAGGCGGTGCATCCAGCCAATTTTTTATGGTGCCCATGAATCTGTTGGGACCCGGCAAGAAAGCAACTTTCTTAAATACCGGAACCTGGACAAAAAAGGCGATCAAAGAAGCGCAACTCTTTGGCGAGGTCGATGTGGCCTTTTCAAGTGAGTCGACCACTTTCAACCGGGTCCCCACACCGGATGAGTACCGTGTGGATCCCGAAGCCGAATATCTCTATCTGTGCTCCAACAATACCATCTACGGAACCCAGTACAAGGCATTTCCGGAGACGGATAAAATGATGGTCTGCGATGTGTCGTCGGATATTCTTTCCCGAAAAGTGGATGTGAGCAATTTCGGCATCATCTTTGCCGGTGCCCAAAAAAATCTGGGGCCGTCCGGTGTCACGGTGGTAATCATTCGAGAGGATCTGCTGGATAGAACCCCTGAAGGGGTGCCCACCATGCTGCGGTATAAAAACCATGCAGACAAAGATTCCATGTTTAATACACCGCCCTGTTTTTCCATTTACGGCGTTGGCGAAGTGTTGAAATGGATGAAAAAACAAGGGGGTGTCACTGCCGTGGAGAAGATCAATCAAGAGAAGGCCGCCTTGCTCTACAGCGCAATAGACGAGACCGACTACTATCGGGGCCATGCAGAGAAATCGTCTCGGTCCGATATGAACATCTCATTTAATCTTCCTTCTGCAGAGCTGGAGGCTAAATTCATTTCCGAAGCCACAACAGTGGGGTTGAACGGTCTGAAAGGACATCGGTCCATCGGCGGCTGCCGGGCGTCCATTTACAATGCCTTTCCGGTCAAGGGCGTAGAGAAGCTGGTGGCATTCATGAGAGCCTTTGAAAAGGAAAACCCTGCCAACTGAAGCCTGAGCCGGACAAGCCGGAATTAAAAAGGTTTTCCGATTTTCTTGCCAAAAGAGCAAGAAAATCGGAAAAAAGAAACGAAGATAAGTCGGATGATATGCCAATGGATTCATTAAAAAAACTGTATCGTATCGGGCTGGGGCCCTCCAGCAGCCACACCATGGCACCGAGCCGTGCCGCCCATCGATTTTTGGAAATGTATCCCGATGCGGCCCAATATCGGATCACACTTTTTTCAAGTCTTGCCGCAACGGGAAAAGGCCATTTGACTGATAAAGCCATTGAGGAGGCGATCCATCCCCGGCCCCTTGACATTATCTGGAAAGAGGACGAGACACTTCCCCACCATCCCAACGGCATGCAGTTTGACGCATTGGATTCAACCGGGCGGTGTTGCGGCCAATGGGAGGTGTACAGTATCGGGGGCGGAGCACTTATGGCATCGGATCAGGTCGATTCAATGTCATCGGATACTGTCTATCCGTTAACCACCATGGAAGCACTTCTCGGCAATTTTCTTGAAAGTGGCGAATCATTCTGGGGATACGTCGATCATTGTGAGGGCGTTGGCATCCGGGACTTTCTGGGCGACGTGTGGGATACCATGATCCGCGCGTTAGAGAGGGGATTGGGCAAGGAAGGAGTTATTCCCGGTGGTCTTGGCCTGCATCGAAAAGCCAAGGCCATTCACACCAAATCAAAAATGCTCAAAAGTGATTTGAGAACCAATGGCCTCATCGCAGCTTATGCATATGCGGTCTCTGAAGAAAATGCCACCAAAGGGACGATAGTGACGGCGCCAACATGCGGTGCCTGCGGTGTTGTTCCCGCTGTGTTGTACCATCTATTCAAGACATTAAAGCCGTCTCGCGAAGATATGCTCAAAGCCCTTGCCACGGCCGGTCTGGTGGGCAATGTCGTAAAATTCAATGCCAGCATCTCCGGTGCGGAAGTGGGATGTCAGGGCGAAGTGGGGACCGCGTGCGCGATGGCAGCCGCCGCCGCGACGCAGATCATGGGGGGCTCCATCCGGCAGATTGAGTATGCCGCTGAGATGGGTTTGGAGCATCATCTGGGGCTGACCTGTGACCCTGTGGGTGGTTTGGTTCAAATTCCCTGCATTGAACGGAATGCCCATGCGGCAACCCGGTCCCTCAGTTGTTGTCATTTTGCGCTGCTATCCGACGGGATTCACAAGATCAGCTTCGATGATGTGGTGGCTGTCATGAAAGAGACAGGGCAAGCGCTGCCCTCCCTCTATCGCGAGACCGCCGCCGGTGGGCTTGCAAAAGCCTATCGTGGAAATCGTTGCCCTATCCATCACACAACGTGACCTTCCGGAACATATATCAACACATTAAATGCTTCGCATCTGATATTTTTTGTACGCTCATGAAGTCAACACTTCGGACAGTTTTTGTAAATACCTGATTTTATTGAATCGGACTTGTTGAGCATAAAAAAAATTAAATTAAATACTTTCAACAAGTTATCTTTTTCAAATGTGCTGAATCAAAAGTTAGAGTTGCAAATTTTTGAAACCGTCTTAATGTAGATAATCAGATTCTTTACGCATGATGCAGTGAATTAAACATATCAAACTCATCAATCTGTAGAGAATGTTTCTGTAATTTCAATATAAAGGGGGGCACTATGACAAAAGTTCTTGTACTTTATTACAGTATGTATGGTCATGTTGAGACGATGACGAACGCTGTGGCTGAAGGAGCCGGCAGCGTTGATGGGATCGACGTGACGATTAAGCGTGTTCCTGAATTGATGTTGGAAGACGCCGCACGACAGGCAGGTGCAAAACTGGATCAGGTTGCACCACTGGCATCCGTCGAAGAGTTATCAGAATATGATGCCATCATTTTTGGGACGCCGACACGTTTTGGTAATATGTGTGCGCAAATGCGCAACTTTCTTGACCAAACCGGGAAATTATGGGCTTCCGGACAGTTGGTCGGGAAGGTCGGCAGTATCTTTATTTCCACCGGTACACAGCATGGCGGTCAAGAGACGACCATCACTTCTTTTCACACCACACTATTCCATCATGGTATGATTGTTGTCGGTGTTCCTTACGCTTGTCCGGAATTGACAAATATGAATGAAATCACCGGTGGCACACCATATGGAGCGAGTACTTTGGCCGGTACCGATGGGAGTCGGCAACCCTCCGAAAACGAGTTGGCAATTGCCCGTTTTCAGGGAAAACATGTCGCCGAAATTACTAAAAAACTGGTAGTGTCCCAGACCTGTGGATGACACTTTGAGAACACTGAGCAGACAGATCTCTCCCGCATCAAATCAACAGATTTGGGACACCACCAAAAAACTGTCATCCTGAAATTTTTATATGATCACTTTCGATCTTCCTTCTCAATGTTACAGCGTAGTGCAGAGTGGGGCCAACTCCCGGTTTCCGGACTGCAGAACTCGTGGTCGTCCGGGCAGAGGATATTGGCGTTGGACTCGAAGGTTCTGAAAAGATGAGGCAGTTTTTCGTCACTCTCCGGGAACCACCATCCGTGCTGCAGGTCCACCATATCCTCCCGGATAGCATCCGAAACCCGGACTTTCTGGCGTATCTTCCCCAACGGCGTAGAGCTGACAGCCCATTCGCCGACGGCAAGACCTAATTCTTCTGCAGTGGACGGATGGATCGTGACAACGGGATCGGGATGTTTTTTGCGGGCCTTTTCGATCTGCCTGTGCTCGGAATGATACATCGGTTTAAAGCGGCTCCCTGTGATGAGAATAAAGGGATACGCCTGGGCTAAGTCAGGACATTCCACAGGGCTCAAGATGGATTCTCGGTAGACCGGAAGCGGCCGCAGGTTCAATTTTTCAAAGATCGAGGACTTTAGCTCCACTTTGCCTGACGGCGTATCAAATCCGAATTTTTCGTAACGGCGAAACTCCCGTTTTCCGAAAATACCGTACTGTTCGGAAAACGCTTTGAACGTCAACCCGATGGGTGAAAGACAGTGATCATAGACCTGCTCCATGGTTTCCCAGGGCCAGTGATCTTCCTGTCCCAGACGAAGTCCTAAACCGCGGTAGAAGTCATAGCTGTTACGGCGCTCAAAAAGGGGCTCTATTCCCTGGGGACAGGCCATGCAGAAATCTCTGGTCAGCCAGAGTTCCGGCTGCGCCACAGTGGAAGAGGCCGGGAACACATAGTCGGCAAGGGCAGCAGACGGGGTCAGGTAATAATCCATAACCACGTAGAGCTCAAGGGATTACAATGCATCAAACACCCGCTTGGTGTTGGCAAAGGAGAGAATCGGAATACTGGCCAGGGAGATGGCGGCTGTTACGGGATACGGTTTTCCGGTGATCATGGCGTTCAGCACTTCTCTGGCATGGGCCAGGTTCGAGTGCCAGGCTTCCGGAGCGGCTAAGTAGCCTTCGGGCAGCTTTTTGTTGGCTGCCTGGTTCAACTCCCATCCGAGAAATCAGAAAAAGGGATAGAGGTCGGCGCCGAGCTGCTTGGCCCGCTAGCTTTCGGGGATGGCCTCATTCATCTCAAGGCCCTCCCAATTGATGATTTTACCGATATCCCCGGCCATGCTAATCGTTTCCCCGCCCGGAACTTCCAGGTTGCCGGTAATGGCTCGCAAGATTGCCCGGGCTCTGGCACACTGGGTGGAATTGATCCCCTGTTTGTCTAAGCCGTACCCCCATGGAAAGGTTGCGGGTTTGGCAGCAGCATACATGCGGGCCGATTTTTCCACAAGCGCTTCAGGGATGCCGGTAATCTCGGCCACTTTTTCAGGGGAATAGTCTGCTGCCGCAGCTTTCAAATCCTCAAAGTCGATGGTCCAGTTTTTCACAAACGCTTTGTCGTACAAATCTTCCTCAATGATCAGACGGATCCAGCCCAGCATGAGGGCTACATCCGTGCCCGGACGAATCTGAAGCCAGAGATCCGCCATCTCCTCCTCTTTGGTGCGTCGGGGTTCAACCACGATCAATTCAGCCCCCCGCTTTTTTGCCCGAATCAGTTCGGGATAGAGCCCGACAGGATTGGAATTGGATGGATTGGCGCCCCAGAGGACAATGCAGGAGGCCTCAACACGGCCGGGCATGATCATGCCCCCGTAAGTGGCGTATTCCGTGGCGTAGCTCGGGCACATGCAGATATTGTTCTGGGGGAACCAAAAAGGTTAAAGAACCTGCGGCAGTCCCAGTGATAGGTCCGCTTGGTTCCGTGGGTGAAGGCCAACGTTTCGGCACCATATCGGGTTTTGAGGTTGGACAGTTTTTCCGCCACCTCATCCAGAGCCTGATCCCATGTCAGTCTCTGCCACTGCCCCCCACCCTTTTCACCTTTCCGTTTTAAAGGATAGTTCAGACGCTGGGGATGGTGGACATGATCCGGCATCAGTCTGCCCCGCTCACAGATAACGCCCCGGGTGACCGGATGGTCCGGATCTCCCGTCACTTTGATTATTTTGCCGTCTTCAATGTGCAGCAATGTGCCGCAGCGCAGATGGCAAAGCCCGCAATAGTTTTTTTTGATTTCGACCATTTTACCCCCCTCTTTTAAATATGTTTGGCTTGTCGCTTTTTATGCTGGTTGCATACACAACCAATTATAATAATTAAATTAGTTTATGAATTCACCTTTCCAAATAACTCACCCGTCGGGTCCATTGTTGCTGCTTCATATGATCGTGAAATATGTCGAGAAAAACAGTCTCCAATGCCGACATCGGTTTTCCCTGAAGGCGCATCATGGAGATCCGATTCATGATCTGCGGCTGATCCGTGGTAATCGGCATGATCTCCCCCTGATCGATCAAATCCGCCACCCAATATCCATCTACAATACCGAGCCCCATATGATGTTTCACCCACAGGATGGAAGTGGGCATATCTTCCGCTTTAAACTTGATATTCAACTGGGTCGGAATACGGTTAAAATGGTGCTTGAACCAGCTCTTCAGTTCCAACCCGTACTCTGCGTATGACACATACGCGCATTTCATCAAGTTCGTATATGAATGATCTTCTTTTACATACCTGTCGTAATATTGTTTCGAACACGTCAACAGTAACTCCACCTCAAACATCGATTTCGCGGTATATGCCGATAAATTCCCGATCAACTGCCCCTTTTCCGTGGAGCTGAAAAGATCGATAAAGGCCATATCGATCTCTCCGTCGTAGAGCTGCTTCAACAACTTTGCCGGGTTTCCGCTATGGAGTGATAGTTTGACAGCCGGATACAATTTTTGGAAACCAGCCAGAAACGGCAAAAAAAAATTACGACTGAACTCCATGGGACCGCCGATTTTGATGTGACCGACCGGTTTTTCATGGTGATCACAAATCGATTTTACCCCGATACTTAAATTCTCGATAAATGCTGACACAATAGTAAAAAGATTATCCGCGCCATTGGTGGGAATCAATTTTTTATGCAACCGGGTGAATAGCGGTACCCCGATTTCACTTTCCAGCTTTTGCAAATGCTGACTGACACCGGACTGGGTCAGGCACAGCTCATCTGCCGCTGCAACCACACTCCCTGTTCGGTAAATATAATAAAAGACCTTTAATCGATTAAAATCCGGTAACATTATTTTAACTAATCCTTGTCGATGTTTTAAATAATTTTACTAATTCTAATGGATCTATATATTTATCTCAAGAAATAAATATGAACAGTTATCATACATCGAATAACTAACCGCGGGAACTTTGCAAATACACTACCATTCTCCATTCCCTCTTTCACAGGAAGTGGAGAACAAAAACACAAATTAAGGAGATGATCATGACCACAAACAAGAAATACGATGCCATCATCATTGGTACGGGTGTTATCGGAGCACCCATCGCTTACGAACTATGCAAAATGGGCTACAAGACCCTGAGCGTGGACAAACTTCCCGATGCCGGAGAAGGCTCCACCGCGGGATCCTGTGCCATTGTCCGTGCCCACTACTCCACTGAAGACGGTGTGGCGCTTGCCTACGAAGGATTCAAATATTGGCTGGACTGGGAAAATTATCTGGGCGATGCCAAAGACGAGAAAGGCCTGGCCAAGTACATGAATACCGGATCCATCCTTCTCAAATCCGAAGGGCATGACTGGAAAAAAGTGCAGAAACATTACGATGCCGTGGGCGTGCAATATGAAGAGTGGGACAATGACACCATCAAAGAAAAAGTTCCCCCTGCAGATCTTCACAAATTCTGGCCGGTACGCCGCCCTGAAGATCCCCAATTTTTTGAGGAACCCGTCAAGATGCTGGAAGGCGGTATCTTCTGCCCCGAAGGTGGGTATGTGAACGATCCGGCCCTTTCCGCTCATAACATCATGAGAGCGGCGGAGGCCAAAGGCGGTGAGTTTAAGTTCAATGCAGAGGTGACCGAAATTCGAAGCGAGGGCGGAAAAGTGGTCGGAATCACATTGAAAAACGGCACTCAGATTGATGCGCCTGTTGTTGTCAATGCGGCCGGCCCCCACTCATACAAAGTCAATCAGCTGGCGGAAGGGGTCTGGGAAGGTTGTAACATCAAAACAAAATCTCTTCGTCACGAGGTGATGTACTGCCCCTCACCGGAAGATTACAACTATCTTGATGACGGGTACCATATGTCTGACGGCGATGTGGGATGTTATACCCGACCCGAAGTGGGGAACATGTTCCTCATCGGATCTGAAGATCCCGAGTGTGACGAAAGAGTGATTGTGGATCCCGATGAATTTTATGCAGGAAAAGGCGGACACGGAAAAGACAATCAGTTAACCGAAGAGCAGTGGAAAGCGCAATGCTATCGATGGGCCAAACGGGTCCCTTCTCTGCAGGTTCCAAACCAACCCAAAGGGGTTGTGGATCTATACGACATTTCCGATGACTGGATCCCCATTTACGACAAATCCGATCTCGACGGGTTCTATATGGCGGTTGGAACCAGCGGGAACCAGTATAAAAACGCTCCGGTTGTGGGACGTATGATGGCTGAACTCATCGATGCCTGTGAGAAAGGTCTGGATCACGACAAAGAACCGTTCCATTATAAGTTCAAATACCTTGACCACACAATCAACGTGGGCTTTTTCTCCAGAAAAAGAGAAATCAATCAAGACTCCAGCTTTTCTGTGAACGGTTAAAAAATGCGGCTGCCGGTCCCACTCCGGGTCGGCAGCCCCTTGATATAAGGACAAGGCACCGATGATGACGAAACAGACCAATTCAAAAAAAGATCTGACCAAAAAAGACCTAATAAAAATCTTGAAAAAGATAGACTGGGAACGAACACAACAAAATCTAAAAAAAGATTCTGTTTCATATGAAGAAAGCCCCCTCATCCCCCCACTCTTTGAAAGGGTGAGCATGGTGTCTGGATCTGGCTATCATCAAAAAGATCCGCTCCGACATCAAGGAAATCCGGAATCGGGGCAGTAATATTAATTCACAATCGTTTTTGAAATTGCAGCGGCGTCATGGACGTCATCATTTTAAAATACCACATCTGTTTTTTTCTTCATCCATAAATCCCCCCCGGATCCTCGCCTTCGTTTTTTTTAAATTCCGAAGCCATTGATGCGCACATTTGTGATTTTCTCATCTCAAGTCATCTACTATTTGGCAATTTCTGAAGCTATCCCAAAAATCCATTTTACAGTGTTATTACAATGTCTTATTTTTTTGCCTGACAAGAAAAAACAACCTTTGAACAATGAGGAAGAGGATGG
>NZ_BAAHYK010000067.1:0-20033 GCF_054657595.1 Desulfocicer niacini | reverse complement strand
ACAAGAAATAGCTGCCAAAAAGAGAGCAGCGGAAATTAATCAGGTAATCAAGAAAATTGCTTTAAAAGAAGCCATGGAAGCCGAAACCTCAGACACACCCCCAGCCCCCCCCATCACGACGCCCCCTGAAAAATGCATGGGAAAACCATTGATGATTGCAGGAATATGCTTCATTCTTGTCATTGCCATGATTGTCATCTCAAGCTTTAACAATTCCAACAGGTATTACATCAAAGATACCTTCCAGGGTATGGAAATATGGAAAGGCGACTTTGCTCCTGTAAGCAAACACAAAATTGCTTTCCTTGAAGGCATTGACTTTACTGGGGAAAAGAAAGCCAGCTACAACTCAAAAGAGGTCTTCCCCGTTGCTTTTTTCCATTATATAAACCTTGCAGAGGAAATCTTGAATGCAAAGGGGACTGTGAACCTTGCAAAGCTGCGTGCCACCATTGATACCGCTGCCAGTTTTGCCACCGATGACCGGGATGCAGAAATACTCAATGAGTTCCGTGCACTTTTCTTCCAGGCTGCAGATAAGTCAAACCATGGGGTAAAAGAAAAAGCTGTGGCCAAATCAGAAGAAAAACGATCTGAAGTGACTGCACATGACCAATCCACCGAAGAATCAGTGGATGCTCAAGAAACAATCGCTCCTGAATCCCATGAAGAAGAAGCAGATTCTGCGGTTCAGGCAGAATCTCCCCACGATACATCCTCACATAGTTAAAACCTGATGATCACCTTTTGGGGCGCTGAATCCTGACTCTCCAGAAGTGTCCAAGAAAAAAGTCATCAAGCAAAACAAAAAAAGCCCACCTGAACTGCCGAGACGGTCCGGGCGGGCCTTTTTTGAAAAAAATATTTTTTCTCTGCCAGCGATATTAAACTGCGGATACTGCTGACCTTTTTTAGTTCTGATACACTTCACATTTTGTTTTTCCTTCCGTCAAGGCATCAATCTTTTCCTGATACTTTCTGCGTTCATCGCTGACAAGCCATCTTGTCCAGTCATCAATACTTTGCCATCGGCTAATAATAAGGCATTTTTCCGGCGCATCAACCCGCCGAAGGGTCTCTCCCCCGATATAGCCCTTCTGCTGCATGGCAGCCGTCCGCATTTCCATGAAAATCAAACCAAGTTCAATTGAAACCGTCTCAGGAATTTCTCTTTTAATAAGCACTTTAATGGTCATGGTATCCTCCCTTAATCCAAGGCTGTGTCACTCAAAAAACATACCCGGCCAATTGTCTTGTCGGTATATTTTTTTACCCAACAGCCCAATTAAAATTCCATGTACATCATCCACAAACCGAAAACTGACTCACACATAATGAGAATATCACAGGCCTTCATGGAAAAAAACAGATTTTATGCATTATAGGCTTGACTCATACAAAGGCATGGGGTATAAGACCTTCATCATTTGCTGGGTGATCGTCCAACGGCAGGACTACGGACTCTGACTCCGTCAATTAAGGTTCGAATCCTTATCACCCAGCCACTATGGAATCAAAAGGTTCACAGCTGGTTGGCTGTGGACCTTTTTTTATTTGTGACTCCCCTTATTAAAAGGCTTTACCAAAACATGCCAACTGACAGGGTACTAATTAACTTTTGCACTATACCCTGAATAGGTGGGTGAACTTTGAAAAAAAATAAATTTAAAACTGTCCTTATAACCGGTGCCACCGGCGTTGCTGGCCCTGCCCTTGTAAACAGACTGCTGAAAAAAGGGTATTGCGTCAAAATTTTTTCCCGGCACTGCATGGACTACAAAGACTTCCCCAATAAAGTAAAACGATACCAGGGAGATATTCTCGACATAAAGGCCGTTTCCCGGGCCATGGAAAACGTAGATGCTGTGTTTCATCTTGCGGCAAAACTCCATGATACCAAGGGAACCTCCCCGGAAGAAGCCTACCGGAATATCAATGTAGAAGGTACCAGACTACTTTTACATACGGCCCATTCTTCAGGCGTCAAACGATTTATTTTCTTCAGCACCATAAACGTCTATGGAATTTGTGATTCCCATCATTGCTTTGATGAAAGCGCTCCTGTCAAACCCAACGATGGCTATTCCCGGTCAAAGGTTGCGGCAGAAACCCTTGTGCTTGAAGCAGGCGGTACGGCACCGGTTGATTTTGATGTGGTAATCTTGAGATTAGCAGCAGTCTATGGAAAAGGCATGAAGGGTAATTACAATATATTAATCCGCTATTTAAAAAAAGGGGGCTTTTTAATGCTGGGAAAGGGCGATAACCGTCGAACCCTGGTATTTGATGAAGATCTGGCCCAGGCGTCCGTTCTGGCTCTTGAACACCCCGATGCCGGTGGAAAAATCTACAATATCACAGATGGATGGACACATACCTTTAACGAAATTACCCACGCCATGTGCGAAGCCATGGGCAAAAAACCCTTTTTTATCAGAATTCCTGAACCGCTGATCCGGGGATTAATCCGCATAAATCACAAAATAAACGGCATCCGCCCATTGAACATATTTTGCAGAGCAGCAGAGAAACAGATGGAAACTCTTGGGGTGTCAGGCCAGAAAATTCAGAGGGAACTGGGTTTCATCCCTGAATATGATCTTAAAAAAGGTTGGCGTGCGGTTATTTCAGGATCTGTCCGGAATCAATAATGCACCCTATTTGCTCTTTTTTTTCTCATCCCGTAGCACCACGGTTAGCACATTATTGTATGTACCGAAAGAATTGAGTAGGCTCCGGGGGTGATCTGGATCTTCCCGCCAGTTTCCATCAACAATATATTTGTATTCATAGGTTCCCGGCTTAATCACCAATGTTTTTTCCCAGATCCCATCGTTTCCTTTTTTCATCCTGTGTTTTTTGGTATTCCATTGATTAAAATCCCCCACAAGAAAAACTTCTTTGGCCTGGGGTGCATGAAATAAAAAAGGAACTCTTCTACGTCTGGGCTTTTGTGAAATTTTTTTTGCTAGCATCTCACCACTCCCTTTTTAAGATGAATTTAAAAAAACATCCTGTTGTAAACGCTCTGACTATTATAATAAATAGAATCCCCTGCACAATTTACCCTTCAAAAATATACCCCACCGAGCGCCTGCTCTTAAAGTACACCGGTTTCTTTGGATCTTTTTCAAAATATTTTCGAAGCCGCACCATAAAATTATCCACCGTGCGAGTGGTGGTACTGCTGGAATACCCCCACCCCGCCTTTAATAGCTGCTCCCGGGGAACGGGCCTTCCCCGGTTGGCAATGAGGACTCGCAGCAACATCACCTCCTGTTCGGTCAACACAATTTCACCGTTAATGCAACGGGCCTTGGCCGTTATAAAGTCCACCACATTATTACCAAATCTATATTCATCACCGCTGAATATATCCGTTTCTGCACATGCGGTAGAGGGGGTATCCGTCACCGTCCAGGATTGCCTTTCCAGGAGGCGCTGAACTCTCAACAGGAACTCATCCAGATCAAAGGGCTTGGCAAGATAGTCGTCCACCCCGCAACGAAGGCCTTTGACCTTGTCTTCCGCACTGCTTTTGGCAGAAAGAATCAGCACCGGCAATCTTGCATCATCCCTTCTGATGGTTCGAAGCACAGACAAACCATCCATCATGGGCAGCATGATATCAAGAACAATAAGGTGGGGATGCCAGGACCGCCACGCATCAATGCCCTCAATACCATCCAATGCAAGCATGACATCATAGCCCTTCATGGAAAGGTTCAGTCGAATGCCCTCGGCAATGTGCGTCTCGTCTTCAATTACCAGGATACGCTTTTTGTGATCATTTTCCATAAATTTTTTCCTTTGATATTATCAGTCCCTTCCTTTGGCAGATACAGGGTAAAAACAGCACCACACCCCTTTCCCCGGGACCGGGCAGCCACCTTCCAACCATGGATGCGGGCAATACTCAATACAAGATACAAACCAAGACCGCTTCCCTTAACCCCTTTTACACCACTGTCCGGTGCCTGATAAAATTTCCGAAAAATTTTTTTAATTTCTGCCTGTTCTATGCCAATGCCGTTATCCTCAAAATCAATCATCAACCGCTGTTTTCGAGGCCTGAAAACAATGCGGACAATGGGTTCAATCTTATCGTTATATTTTACAGCATTGGAAAGAAGATTCATGATCAGCATCTCAAATAAAAGCATATTAACAGGATACATGAATTCAGAAGAAGGGCTCTCCACAGTGATCCGGCTGTTTCTAAATAAAGATAAATTCTGATCACAAAAACCCTGAATGAGGTCGACCAAATTTTCCCGGGTGGATTCTGCACCAAAGGTCCTGCTCTCAATACGCGCAAGATTTAGAATGCTGTTAATATTTTCCGTCAGACGTGCCACATCTGCCAGCATATATTGACTATACTTTTTAATATCCTCCACAGACAGCGGGTGGCGCACAAAGGATTCAAGGTAAATTTTCAGAGAGGTCACAGGGGTTTTCAGCTCATGGGTGAAATTATATATAAAATTATGCTGAAGCCGGAAAAGCCGGACCGTGCGCTGGTAATAAATAAATGCCAGAAAAATACCGGCCAGCACCACCGTAATTAAAAGGGTAAGAACCAATATGGTCATCCCGGTTCTGGAAGGAAATATCTGTCCTGGGTCAATGTTAAATTTTTTAATGATCACTTCAAGGGCTGCGGTGATATCCATGTACCAGTAAATGGTTAGAATCAATGCTGTGGCAAGGGCAATGATGGAGCACGCAAAAATAAACACAGGATGCAGGTACCACCGGGTTGGATTATAAATCTGAAAGCTCATGGCGCTATGATGCGACAGAATGCATAAGGAATCAAGGATTTCCTGAGACAGAGGTATAAACCCCCTGGCTAATCTTGAATTTAAAGAGCTTGCTGAGGATGACATAAGATAGGTCACGCCTCAAACGTGGCGGCCCATCTTGTGAACAAGCCCCGTAAGTCTGACCCCACTCCAGAGCAGGAAATCTTGTAATCAAGGCAAGACAATGGGAATGGGAATGCACCCCTTGGATTATTGGCAGGTCGATATGGGGGCCTGACAAAATACAAAAAGGCCCTGGATTTTAAATCCAGGGCCTTTTTGTTATGATATGAGCTGCATCTTTAAAGATGCATGTTTTCTTTTGGCTCCCCAGCACGGATTTGAACCGCGGACAAAGTGGTTAACAGCCACTCGCTCTGCCGACTGAGCTACTGGGGAGCAGAGGCCTTCGTTGGTCAACCGTTAGGCCGTTTCCGTCGAAGACTCGATGCTTATACCCCGACAGCCATCAGGTGTCAAGAAAAAAAATTAACCGATTGACTTTTTTTTTTGAAAGTCTATATTTCAAACATCTTTCAGGGTGTCCATTACCTCTGGACAGGCTGGTAAGTCCCACCCTGAAATCATTAAACATCAGCCATGACGGATAGCCCCGTCACAATAGAAAAAAAGGATTATCATTATGATTACAGAACAAGGCATCATCACCGGTACTGCCGAGGCCATGGCATGGGTGAAAACCGTCAGATCAAAATCCTGTGATTCCTGCGATTCCAAGGACTCCTGCGCCGAGGGAGGAAAATCAAGGGAAATGATTGTTCAGGTAGAAAACTCTTTAAATGCCAAAACAGGGGATCGTGTGGTCATCGGATTTGACTCCGCACCCATGTTGCAGCTTTCCTTTGTCCTTTACATCTTTCCTGTGATTTTTCTTATCACCGGCGCTGTGCTGGGACAAAATTTTGCATCCGACCTTGGCATGGACGAATCGGCGGCATCCATACTGGCGGGTCTGGTATTTTTTGGTCTGTCCTTTGGGGTGGTGCGCCTATTCAACAACCGGTTTGCAGATAAAAAAGAATTCAAACCTTTTCTGGTTCGCTTTGCCAGAAACACCGAATCCTGCAGCAGGTCATGATTCCAGGAGATGGGTTGCCCCCTGCCACCCATCCTCTGCCCTTTCTCCCCTCATTAAATTTTTCCATGGGACCGTTGTGTCTTTTCCTGTAACAATCACTCCCAGGGCTTTTTCCATGGACAAATAAAATGCCTATAATTACCTCCACCGATCCCTATTGCATTACCCACAAAAGTCAACCCCTCCGATACACATTTTTTAAAACCAAAAATATTTTTCACTTGAATATTGTCCCTTTCTGGGATAGTAAGCTTAGAGTTTAGCGTATCGTCATTTGCACTGTTAACCGCTTTACCGATTAAGGATGAGGCAAGAACCATGACCTCGAAAAAAGAGTTAAAATTCGCTTCAATTCTGGCAATTGTACTTTTCATTACAGGCATCACCTGCTACGCCGCATTTCCACCACCGTCTCCGGAAGAACCGGTAAGACTGATGTTTCAAAATGCCGCAGGCAAAGTGCTGTTCACCCATGCCGGCCATCAGGAGTATGATGTTTCATGCCTTGATTGTCATCATAACATTGAAGATGATGAAATCTACAATTGCAGTGAATGTCACGAAGCCACCGGTGACGAGAGTATGCCGGGAAGAACGGACGCATTCCACGCACAATGCATAGGCTGCCACAATGATTTGGGAGCCGGCCCTGTGGAATGTAATTCATGCCATGCCCTTTAACCCGATGATGGAACCCCTTTTACGTTTTTACGCCTAAGGATTTACCCCAACCGGTTTAAACACCATGGACCCATTTACACCAGATAAAGGTTTGTTATGATTAAGAGATCATTTATCGGATTGACCACACCGCGTCTCAAGTGTGACCTGGTTGAACCAGGTCCGAGGGAGCCGGAGATGATTCCCATGCCCCCCCGCCTGATACTTTTGCTGGACGAAGCACTGGACAGCACAAAAGAAAGATGTATCAGAAGGGGCGACACGGCAAAAAAGGGAGAACGACTCTTTTTGTATAAAGAGAGTACCCGTTATGTAACTGCTCCCACCTCCGGCACCATTACTTCCATTGCTTCTTTCACCGGCGATTTTGGAAAAAACGCCACCTACCTTGTCCTTGAAAAAGACGGCAAGGACGAACCCACAGAAGATATTTCCGCATTTGCAGATGTACCGGATCTTGCCTCGGCGGACGGGGCATTAAGAATGCTGCCCGGTGCTCCGCCCCTTGAACTTCTGGCATCCCCTGATTCCGGAATTAAAAAGATTGTCATTTCCGGTATGGACAGCGATCTGATGTCCACCACCCGGCAATATCTTGCAGCAAAATGCATGGATGACATCCGGGATGGCATTGAAATCCTGAACAACATGACGGGTATCACCGATATCTACATGGCCATTCCAGAAAATCTGGCACAGCTGTCTGCATTCCAGGGAATGAAGACCATCAAGCTCAGTGGAGAATATGTCGCCACTCTGCCCCAAATGATCATGAAAAAACACCTGGGTATTGAACCGGTGGCAGGCAGCACTTGTGAAGCCCGGGGGGTGTGTTTCATGTCCATAGAAGCCGTGCTTTCCATGGCACGTTCCTATAAAGACAAAGCCCCGGTGTTTGATAAAATCGTCAGTGTCATTGGTAAAGATGGGATCACAAGGCGGGTAAAGGCTTTCATCGGCACCCCCATTCACCGGATTCTTTCCCAGCTGGGTCTTGAAACCCAGGAAATGGACAGAATCATCATCGGTGGACCGTTGAAGGGGTTCAGCGCCTATACTCTGTATCATCCTGTACAACCGGACATGGATACCATCATTTTGCAGGATCGCGAAGAAATTCCCGGCGTATCCGATTATCCCTGCATCAACTGCGGCAAATGCGTTCGCATCTGCCCTGCCGGGGTTCCGGTGAACCTGCTGGTCCGATATCTGGAAGCCAATCTATACCAGGATGCTGTGGATAATTTTGACCTTGATGCCTGCATCGACTGTGGTCTCTGCAGTTATGTTTGCACGGCAAAAATGCCTATTTTTCAATACATCAGGCTTGGAAAACACGAACAGCTGATGCTGGAAGCTGAGATGGAAACGGAGGCTGAAAATGCATAAGCAGAACAAATTCACCGTATCCCACGCACCGTTCTGGCATGATGGCGACAGTATCGGAGAAACAAACCTGAATATCATGATTGCGGCGTTGCCGGCCATTATATTCGGGATTATCCAATTTGGAATGATTGCCCTTGGCGTTATCTGCCTGGCAATATCCAGCGCCATGGCCTGGGAAGCACTCTTTCAATTTATTTCAAAAAAGTCCATTAACATCGGTGATTACAATGGTGCTGTCATTGGAATGCTGACCGGAATGATGCTGCCGGCCACTGCCCCCTGGTGGGTGGTGATCATCGGAACACTGGTGGCGGTTGTTCTGGGACAACAGGTATTCGGAGGTATCGGTGCCAACCCCTTTAATCCTGCGGTTATCGGCATTGCCGTCCTCTCTCTTTCCTGGAAACATTATTTTGACTTTGATGCAGCCCTTTTAAGCTACCAGTTTGATTTTACAGCACTTGCACCTCTTGGCGCCCTGGATCACCAGGGAGCCTCCGCAGCAACGCTTTTTTCAAACTCAGGCCTTCTCATGGGCAACCAAGTGGGCGCAATTGGTTCCGTTTTTGGCATAGGTCTCATCATCGGCGGAATCTACCTCATCATCAGGGGCTATATCCGCTGGGAAATATGCGTGTCATACATTGCAGGTATTGTCATTACTGCTTCACTTTTTCAAATGTCCAATCCTGAAGCCTATGCAGGCCCTCTGTTTCATCTGTTCACCGGATACACCCTGCTGGCGGTTTTCTTTCTTGCCCCGGAATCCTCATCTTCACCGGTTAATTTTATTCCCATGCTGATTTACGGAATCATGGGGGGCGTGATGACAATCCTCATCAGAAATATCGGTGCCTATGCAGACGGCACCATCTATGCGATTTTGATCATCAATCTTATCAATCCGGTCATTGACATGATAAGACCAAAAGCTTTGGGAAAGGGAGTGAACAATGCGTGAAATGATAAGCATGGTTGTTGTTCTGACAGTACTCAGTGCCTTTTCCGGAGGGATGCTGGCCGCCGTCAGAACAGGAACCCAGGATAAAATTGAAAACCAAATTCTGAAATTTCAGAAAGCCCCTGCCATCAAGCAAATCCTGAGCGATGTCTCCAACGACCCCCTTCAGGACAGATTCAAACTGATGGACAATGAAGAAGAAGTCACCTTCTTTGTGGGTAAATATGATGGCGCTCCCAAGGCAGTAACCTTTGAAACTAAGGGAAAGGGTTTTGGCGGGGATATCGGACTGATGGTTGGTATTAACCTGGAATCCGATGAAATCATCAATGTGGTTGTAACTACCCACAGTGAAACCCCTGGTCTTGGTTCCAGGGCCAAAGATGATCCCAAATTTGTATCTCAGTTTGCCGGAAAAAATATGCAAGACAACCTGGCAACCAAAAAGGGCGGTGGTGAAATTGATGCAATGTCTGGTGCCACCATCACATCCACAGGCGTTTGCCTTGCTGCTCAAAAGGCCCAGGAAATGTACACCCGTTTGAAACCTGAGATTCAAAAACAGACCCAACAGATGGCCAATTAGGAGATATTATTATGGCACAATCCATGGTAAAAGAGTTTACCAAGGGGCTGTGGGCAGAAATTCCCCCGTTTCGACTTGTTCTGGGTCTCTGTCCTGTCCTTGCGGTAACAAAATCCGTTGAAAATGGAATTGGAATGGGAATTGCCACCACATTCGTATTGGTGTGCTCCAATTTTCTGGTTTCTCTTTTAAGAAACATTATACCCGCCAAGGTAAGAATAGCCTGCTTTATTGTTATCATCGCCACCTTCGTAACCGTTGTGGAGCTGATGATGCAGGCATACACCTATCCGCTGTTTCTAAAGCTGGGTATATTTATTCCGTTGATCGTTGTAAACTGTATCGTGCTTGGCCGAGCAGAGGCGTTTGCCAGTAAGAATGCCCCGCATCTTGCCATTGCCGACGGGCTTGGCATGGGAATAGGATTTACCCTTTCCCTCGGTGCACTGGGCGCGGTAAGAGAATGTCTCGGCAACGGAACCATCCTTGGCAATCCTGTATTCGGGCCTGACTTTCAGCCATTCACCTTCATGATAGAAGCCCCCGGGGCATTTGTCTGCTTAGGGCTGATGTTGTGCCTTATGAACCTTATCGGTAAAAAATAAAGGAGAATAATACCAATGGGCGATTATGTTGTACTTGCCATAAGCTGTATTTTTGTAAACAACATTCTCCTTGCGCAGTTTCTGGGCAACTGTCCCTTTCTGGGCACTTCCAAAAAAATGGAAACGGCAACGGGAATGGCCATGGCTGTTATTTTTGTACTGGTCATGGCAGGTATGATTACCTGGATAACAGACAATTACCTTTTAAAACCCCTTGACATTGAATTTTTGAGAACCGTCTCCTTTATTCTTGTTATTGCTTCCCTGGTACAGTTCGTTGAAATGTTCCTCAAAAAAAGCATGCCTGCACTTTATGCAGGACTGGGAATATTTCTCCCCCTCATTACCACAAACTGTGCGGTTATGGGTGTCTGCCTCATCAATATAAATGAAGAATACACCTTTCTGCAGGCCATTGTGGCTTCCATGACTTATGCCATGGGATTTGGCCTTGCCCTGGTGCTCTTTGCCGGAATCAGAGAAAGAATCAACGTAGCAAGGGTTCCACAACCCCTGCAGGATACCTCCATCGGTCTTGTCACTGCTGGAATGATTGCCCTTTCTTTCTTTGCATTCAAAGGAATGGTTTAAACAAAATCCGCTGATGAATTTACATCATCAGCGGATTTTTTTGTTTCAACCATATACTGTAAATTACAAAATGAGGTTATTATGACTGAAGCTCTCTTTTTTATGCTGGGCATCGGTGGATTGTGTGGCCTGGTTCTAAGCTTTGCATCCAAGATATTCTATGTATACGAAGACCCCAGAATCTCCATGATTGAAAACAATCTGGCAGGAGCCAACTGCGGTGGATGTGGTTACGCAGGATGCAGTGCGGCGGCCCAGGCTGTGGTCGCCGGACAGGCTCCCCCCAATGTATGCGTTATATCCAGCACTGAAGGCATTGCCAATGTGGCTGCCATCATGGGGATGGACCCCGGCATAGCAGAAACCCAACTTTCCTATTCCATGTGCGATGGCGGAAATCGGGCGGAGAACCAGTACTATTATAAGGGTGTAACCTCCTGCAAGGCAATGGCTCTTATATATGGCGGTCAGCGCCAGTGCCAGGTGGGTTGCCTTGGCCTTGGAGACTGCATTAAGGCATGTAATTTCAATGCCGTATACATGGGGAAAGATGGTTTTCCCGTGGTGGATGAAAGCAAATGCGTGGGATGCGGTGCCTGCCAGAAAGCATGCCCCAAGGATATCATTGAAGTTAAAAACATGTCAGAAAAACTGCTGAAATTCAACCAGCAGAATGACCCCCTGGCCCCCTGTTCCCAGACATGTCCTGCAGAAATCAACATTCCCCAGTATATCTCCCAGATTAAAAACGGAGATTATCTGGCAGCGGTTCAGACCATTCGCATGAGAAATCCCCTGTTACTGTCCTGTGGCCGGGTATGCCCCCATCCCTGTGAAAGTGACTGCAGAAGAGGACTTGCCGACGAGCCAGTGTCCATTAACCAACTCAAACGATTTGCCGCTGACTATGAAATGAACTCCGGCTCACGGGTACCCATCAAGTGTGCCCCGGATACCGGTAAAAAAGTGGCCGTCATCGGTGGTGGTCCTGCCGGTTTAAGTGCCGCTTACTTTCTGCGACGTGTGGGACATGAAGTAACCATTTTTGAGGCCATGCCTGAGCTGGGTGGTATTATCAGATATGGTATTCCCGAATATCGTCTTCCCAAAAAAGTACTGGCCTGGGAAATCGAAGGTATCTTGAACCTTGGCATCAAAGCCCATACCAACACCCGTCTGGGGGTGGATTTCGGCATAGATTCCCTGGTTGCTTCAGGATATGATGCCATCTTCATGGGTATTGGTGCATGGAAGGATTATGCACTTGGTATCCCGGGTGAAGATCTTGAAGGCTGCTACACCGGTATTGATTTTCTGTCCCGATCTGCTGGCGGAGAAACATTTGAACTTGGCTCCAAAGCTGCGGTTATCGGTGGTGGTAACACCGCAGTTGACTGTGCCCGCACCATGCTCAGGCTTGGGGTTGAGAAAGTTTACATGGTCTATCGTCGAACCCGCAAGGAAATGCCCGCCAATGAGGTGGAGATTGTGGCCTCGGAGCATGAAGGCATTGAATTTGTTTTTCTTGCTGCCCCTGTAAAAGTGATTGGAGATGACGAAGGAAAAGTTACCCATCTGGAATATCTAAAAATGGAACTGGGTGAACCAGATGCCAGTGGTAGACGTCGCCCGGTTCCCATTGAAGGATCAGAAACCCGACTGGAACTGGATACCATCGTAACCGCCATCGGCCAGGCACCCGATCCTGCATTCAAGGACGGGGGACCCAAACGTATGGACGAACTGCAGCTCACCCGCTGGTCCACCATTGACAACAACCCCGAAACCTTGCAGTCCACAGTGCCTTATATATTTACGGCCGGGGATTCCGCAACCGGTCCCTCCCTTGTGGTAACTGCCATTGGTGGTGGTCGACGGGCTGCCAGATCCATTGATCTGTACCTGAAGGGAAAAGAGGTTACACCGGTAGCCAATTCGCTGCAGAGTGCCCGCATTGAAGAATCCGTCTTTACCGTGGTTCCCGGGGTTACCCCTATCAAACGGGCTGAGATGCCGGAACTTCCCGTGGCGGATCGTATTGACTCCATGATTGAAGTGGATCTTGTGCTGCCCGAAGAAGAGGCATTAAGGGAAGCCGGTCGCTGCCTGAAATGCTGCCGCACCTGCTACAATCCGGATACTGAGGTCGCATAATTTTGCAAAAAGATTAACATACCTGATTGCCACTTTGTTTTTTTAACCGGAGCATGCAATCAGGTATGCGGTTCCAGAAATTGATCACTTAATCCATGAACAGCAAATTGCTGGGACCTCTGGTCTTTCAGTAATTTGCTGTTCTGGTTTTGAATCACTGAGGCATGGAGATCCATGATGTTCAAGATATTGCGCTGCCACACCAAATACATGTATTCCACAATTTTTACGCTGATGAATGCCTTTAAACCAGCAAAAGCATTTAAAAAACCATGCCAACGTTTTTCCCCCACCAGAAATCATTTTATATCAGGTTATCTAGGGATACTTGCCATGGCAGGCATTCTGGTGTCCTCAACGGTAAATGGCATTGCCGGAACCCATGATGCACAGATCCATGAAATCAGTGGTAAAACCATGGGAACCTTTTATCACATAAAAATATCAACCCCTGACAAGATAGATCGTGTCATTGTGAAAAACCAGATAGATGCATGCCTGAAGGCAGTCAATGAAAGCATGTCCATGTATCTTAAAACCAGTGAAATTTCTATTTTCAACCAGTCCCGGACAACAACCCCCATGGAGATAAGCCAGGGATTTGCCCTTGTGCTTGACCAGGCCCGAACCCTTTATGGGTTAACCGGCGGTGCATGGGACGGCACCATAAAACCACTGGTGGATCTCTGGGGATTCGGAACAAAAAACCCCACCGGCAATGCACCGGACAAGGACTCCATCCGCCGGGCCCTTGCAGGAACAGGGTTTGATAAAATCATCCTTTCAGAAAATACTCTTGCCAAAGAAAACCCCGATATCAGTCTGGATCTTGGCTCCATTGCCAAGGGATATGGGGTGGACCAGGTGGCCTCGCTTTTACTGGAAAACGAATTTAAAAATATTCTGGTGGAAATTGGGGGGGAAGTTGTAGGTTTTGGGGAAAAGAAGCCTGGCAGACCCTGGAATGTGGGAATCGCCACTCCGGACAAGCACGTGGCAAAACAAACGGTGTATCAAGCAATTTCACTTCAAAATCAGGCCCTGGCCACCAGCGGGGATTATCGTAACTTTGTGGTGATGAACAAAAAAGCCTATTCCCACATCATTGATCCGTCAACGGGATATCCGGTGAATAACGGCGTGGTTTCCGCATCGGTACTGGCAGATACCTGTACCTTTGCCGACGGACTTGCAACGGCCTTGATGGTAATGGGAGCCCAGAAGGGGATTGCCCTGGTCAACCGAATGGCCGATACCGAATGCTTTATTATTGTTCAAGAAAAAAGCGGGGTTTTTAAGAACTGGTATTCCCAGGGATTTCCCAGATAATAGCTTTCTCCATTTTTTATAAAAAAACATGGGTGCCAGCTTCTGGGTTCCCCCGTTTTTATTCAAAAACGCTTTCTGTCATCCAAAGAATCCCAGACCTTCAGGACTTTGCCCCAGGGCCTTTCCCTGCCACAGATTCCTTTTTTCCAGGGTTTCCTGTATCATTTTAAATGTTATGGTTCGATCCAGGCACCAGTCCGGCGCGGCAAGTTCGTCGGGATGGGGATCTCCTGTGATTCTCTGGACTACCACGTGTTTGGGCAGCAAAGCGATAAACTCACAAACCATATCCACATAGGCCAATTGACCCAGGCACTGATACCCTCCGTTCTTCCACATCTGCTCCAATTGTGTTCCCTTGACCACATAAAGCAGATGCAGCTTCACCCCGTCCACACCTAGCGCTCCGATTTTCCGGGCTGTTTCAAGCATCATTTCTTTATCTTCACCGGGAAGTCCCAGTATGACATGGGCACACACATTAATGCCGGCCGCCCGCGTCATCTGTGTTGCCCTTGCAAAACAGGCAAAATCATGACCTCTGTTAATACGGGTCAGGGTAATATCATGGGCGGACTGAAGACCATATTCCACCCACACCAGATATCTATCCACATAGGAGGCCAGGACTTTAATTTTTTCCGGATCCACACAGTCGGGCCGGGTTCCTACGGCAAAGCCCACCATGCCCTCGGCCGCCAGGGCCTCGTCAAACATCTGCTTCATGTGTTCACAGGAGGTATAGGTATTGGTATAAGATTGAAAATAAGCCTGAAATTTTCGAGCTTTGTACCGCCTGACCATGGCCCTTCGTCCCTGCTCTATCTGCTGGGTAATGGAAAGTCCCTTTTGCCAGAGCCCGGAACCTGAGCCCTTGCTATTGCAGTAAATACATCCCCCCCGGCCAATAGTGCCGTCCCGGTTGGGACATCCGAGCCCCGTATCCACAATAATCTTTTGAACCCGTTCCCCGAACAATGTTTTCAAATAGGCATTATAATCATTATATCGTCTTCTCATCTGAATTAGCTTCACATCTTCCCTATATTTATATCACACTGAATTTATATATAGTTTGAACATATTCCCAACATTTAATCCCAGGATAACCACAGAATAAGCATGGGGCCAGCCCATCTCTTCTTGACCTTGGTTCAGAGCAGATATATATTAACTGCCCATGAAATTCTATAAAAAAAAATATGATATAATCGTGGTGGGGGCAGGTCATGCTGGCTGTGAAGCAGCCCTGGCAGGATCACGAATGGGCTGTGAGGTTCTCCTTATCACCATTGATCTGGACAAGGTGGCAGCCATGCCCTGCAGCCCCTCCATCGGCGGTATGGCCAAAGGACAGCTGGTAAAGGAAATTGATGCCTTGGGCGGTGCCATGGCAAGGATATCCGATGCATCTGCCATACAGTATCACACCCTTAATACAAGAAAAGGTCCCGCCGTTCAATCCACAAGAACCCAGAACGATAAAAACTGCTACCAGCAGATTATGAAATCCACCCTTGAAAAGGAGAACCACATTGATCTCAAGCAGGCCATGGTGGAAGAGCTGGTGGTGGAAAATAATCAAGTTCTGGGAGTGGTAGATAAGACCGGTTTTGGATTTTCAGCCCCCATGGTGATCCTCACCACAGGCACTTTTTTAAAGGGGCGTGTACACATCGGCTCAAGATCCTTTGATGCCGGACGGGCCGGTGAATTTGCCGCTGTGGGCCTTGCAGAATGTCTAGACCACCAGGGCTTTGCTTTGGGCCGCATGAAAACCGGGACTCCCCCCAGACTTCACAAAGGTTCCATTGATTTTTCTGTGTTCAACCGCCAGGAATCCGACGAGAACCCTACTCCGTTTTCCTATGCAACAACGGGAATCACCCGCCCCATGCTGTGTAGTTATATGGGAAACACCAACAGTTTAACCCATGAACTTGTAAGAAAAAACCTGAAGCATTCCGCCCTTTATGGGGGGTTCATAAAGGGTCAGTCCGCCCGATACTGTCCCTCGTTTGAAGATAAAATTGTCAAATTCCCAGAACGGGAAAGCCACCAGGTTATTCTGGAACATGAAGGGGTAAATACCCAGGAAATTTATGCATCGGGTCTTGGAAACAGCCTGCCCCTGGAAGTTCAAATTGAAATTGTCCGTTCGGTGAAAGGGCTGGAATCCGCTGAAATCATGCGCCCCGCCTATGCCATTGAATATGATTATATAAACCCCCAGCAGCTGCATCCCACCCTGGAGACAAAAAAAGTATCCGGGCTTTTCATGGCTGGCCAGATCAACGGGACCTCTGGCTATGAAGAGGCAGCAGCCCAGGGCATGTGGGCCGGTATCAATGCCGCCTGCAGAGTCCAGAAACGCCCGGCCTTTATCTTGGACAGATCCCAGGCTTACATGGGGGTCATGGTGGATGACCTGGTGACCCGGGGAACCCGGGAACCTTACCGTATGTTCACCTCCAGGGCAGAATACCGGCTGCTGCTGCGGGAAGACAATGCAGATCTACGGCTGGCGGAAAAAGGCTTCACTCTGGGCCTTGTGGATGAAACCGCCCTCGCCCGTACCCGGGAAGTAAAAACCGCCACAAAAAAAGAATTGTCCCGCATCAGAAAAACCATTGTAAAACCCACAGAGGATGTAAATCAATGGCTTGAGGCATCGGGAAGTACACCGCTTACCACCGGGGCAAAACTGGATCAACTGCTCAAACGGGCAGAGCTCAATTATACCACCGTGGAGCATGTGGCCCCCCCACCCATGCTTATTCCCCACAGGGTAAAACGTCAAGTGGAGGTTGAGCTCAAGTATGAGGGATACATTGCCCGCCAGCTCAAGGAAATCAAAAAATTCAAGGGCATGGAAAGCATCAAAATCCCCCCCGAACTTGATTTCAATGCAATCCACGGTCTTTCCAATGAGATGAAAGAAAAACTTATCAAAATCATGCCCAAATCCCTGGGACAGGCATCCCGCATTGACGGCATGACCCCGGCAGCCCTTTCTGTGATCATGGTGGGCCTCTCAGCCCTTAGAAAATCCAGAACCACCTGATAGTTAATGAAAAAAGATCAAGTTCAAATCAGGACTTGAACCCAACACCGATCAGGCTTGACCAGAACAGGGAAACGCCTGAAAACCGGATCACAGAGTTGACACATTACAATTGAAGTTTATTTTTCAACCAGCAGCAGGGCAAACATGCCAGTCATGTTTACCTTGTTTGTTTTTTATATAAACGATCATGTCGGCCTGCCGACACAACAAATAATGGAAATGGCATTATGCCGCCCTCAACGGCACCCGGCTCCGGACCGCAGGCGGCCCGTTTGCCCTTCCATATAACCCACATGACTATAACCACAAACCACAACAAAGATTGAAACTCTCATGACTACAGTCTATTGGACGGAGTTTCATATAAAAAATATGCAACATAACATAAGGAATTTATAACAATGTCTGGTACAGATTATTATAAAGTTCTGGGAGTAGAAAAAAGTGCAACCGCTTCTGATATTAAAAAAGCATATCACAAACTTGCCCTGAAATATCACCCGGATAAAAATAAGGATGACAAGGCGGCAGAGGCAAAATTCAAAGAAATCAGTGAGGCCTATGCCGTATTAAGTGACAAGGAAAAAAGACAGCAGTATGACACATACGGATCTGCGGGATTTCAGCAGAGATACTCCCAGGAAGATATTTTCAGAAATTTTGATATCGGAGATATTTTAAAAGAATTTGGTTTTGGTGGCGGTTCACGGGGTGGCTTCAGACAATTTGGTGGTGGTGGATTCTCCTCCATGGGCGGCAACCCCTTTGCACAGGGTGGCGGATGCCGCGGAGGTGGGGGACATCAGCGTTCCATTGCAGGAAACGATCTTGAGTATGAAATCGACCTGACATTGGAAGAAATTTACACGGGCACCCAGAAAACCATCAACCTAAATCATGCCGAAAACAGAGAAACCATCACGGTTAAAATTCCCAAGGGAATGACCCAGGGTAAAAAAATTCGTGTCCCCGGCAAAGGTGAGCCCAGTCCCTATGGTGGCCCCCGGGGGAACCTGCTGATCAAATCCAGTGTCCGTCCCCATCCCCAGTTCCAGATAGAGGACAATGATGTCTCCATTGTCAAAAATATAAAATTATCTGAATCCCTTCTGGGAACCAAGGTGGACATTTCAACACCCATGGGTAAAACCATTGCCATCACAATTCCCCCTGGTACCCGTCATAAGGCACGCATGCGCCTTGCCGGACAGGGCATCCCCTTCATGAATTCCACAAAAGTCGGCAATCTGTTTGTGGTCATTGATATCACAATGCCGGATAATTTAACATCTGCACAGAAAAAACTTATTGAAAAATTAGCAAAAACAGGATTATAACTGATACCCATGACGACACTTATTCCCATGATCTCCCAGGAGGAGATCGCACAAAAGGTAAAAGAGACGGGTGCTCGGATATCCCGTGATTATGAGGATAAAAGCCTTGTTCTCATCGGTATCCTGAAAGGCTCATTCATATTTCTGGCGGATTTGACCCGGGTAATCACCATTGATCATCAGGTTGATCTTGTGGGGGTTTCCAGTTATTCAGGCACCAGCACCACGGGTATTATCAAATTTACCAAAGAGCCCGACCTTGATCTTCGGGGCAAGGATATTCTCATTGTTGAAGATATAGTGGATACAGGACATACCCTGTCGGCGCTTTTAAAATTTTTTAAAACCTACCAACCCCGTTCCATGAAAGTATGTGCATTGATAAATAAAGAAGAACGACGGGACGTTAAAATTGCAGTGGATTATTCCTGCTTTAATGTGGAAGAGGGCTTCATCGTAGGCTATGGGCTTGACTATGACCAAAAGTATCGAAATCTTCCCGCCATTTTTGATTTAAAACTATAAGAAGACTGATGGCAAGCCGACATAGATATTCGCAATCCTGATTTCGGCGCACATTTCCAAATTCATAAGGGGAGAATCATGATTATCGTCTGTGAAAACTGTACCGCAAAATTCAATCTTGATGAATCACTTCTGAGTCAAAAGGGCTCAAGGGTGCGGTGCAGTCAATGCGGCCACCTGTTTCTTGCTTTTGCCAAAGGTTATGGCCCTAAACAAGATATCCCCCCGGCGGATAAACCTAAACCCGCGCCACCGGACAAGCCATCTGTTGAAAAAGACAAAACTTCTGTTAAAGAACAGGATACCCTTTCCGAGAAACCATCTATTTCCATGGAAACAGCCCCCCCTGCCTCCATGGTAAATGATGAAATTGGCTTTGACGCAGATCTGGAACTGGACTTTTCCGAAGATGAATTTGACTTTGACGAATCTGATCTGGATCTTAGCCTGGACCTTGACGATCTGACAGAGGATGAGACAGCCCCCCCCGTTGTAAATGATGATGACACCCTGCCCCAGGCCACCGATGATGATGATTTCAGCCTGGAACTCGATCTGGACATGGATGATGATCCCCTGGCAAATTTAATGGAAGACGACACTCTGCCCAAGGATACCTCTCAGGCCCCTGACGATAATGATTTCAGCCTGGAACTCGATCTGGACATAGATGATGATCCCCTGGCAGATTTAATGGAAGACGACACTCTGCCCAAGGATACCTCTCAGGCCCCTGACGATAATGATTTCAGCCTGGAACTCGATCTGGACATGGATGATGTCACAACTGATGACCCCCTGGCGGATTTAATGGAAGACGATACTCTGCCCAAGGATACCTCTCAGGCCCCTGACGATGATGATTTCAGCCTGGAACTCGATCTGGATATGGATGATGTCA
>NZ_BAAHYK010000066.1:0-20172 GCF_054657595.1 Desulfocicer niacini | reverse complement strand
TATACCAGACAGAGGCGGTGCCATCTACTGCCATTATGAAATTGTTTTCTTGATCATGCCCCCCCCCTGTTCGCATAAGGCAGCACTGCATACTTGACTGCGCACCAATACCCGTGGAACCTATAAAAAGATATGCTCAACTATGAGCGGATGTCCGGTATAATACCCCATTTTTTGGGGGAGTAAAAATTTTAACCGCCTTATTTTTCAGGTGGTTGAATCCGGGATAAGATGCCCCGATTTTTCGTATTATCTTTTTCGCGGCTCACAACTGAGCCACCAGTTGACGGGCTGAAAATTCAGCCCGTCGATTCAAAGAGGTAGCCATAGACGACACTCCCCTGGCAGGCAGGCCCCAGGGAATGAAGATCCCCAGGGCAGTTAATAATAAATTCTTAACCCGGCTGTTGTGCCAGGTCAATAGCAAGACCACGTGTAATGCTCTGGACAAGATCCACCAGGGGCAAACAAACCCCGGCATTGATCCCGGCGGCCTGTGCCTTGTAAGCCCGGACAAAATCCCGACGCCACCATTTCAAATCGGCCACATGCACACGGGATGCCCAGGAGTGATACCGCCACTGCCCCTCCATCAAGTTCCTGGTGATGGGATCATCAAAATAAGGGATAACCAGAATTCCAAACCGGTGAAGATGATCCAGCACCTTCCCGGCTTCGATCTCCGCACGGTCTTCCATGGTAATTCTGCTGGCCACTCCATCCATGGCATTGATAATATCCGCAGTGGTGGGCATGGTATTGAATCTGTGTGTCCGGATAAGCTTTGTGGCTGACTTGCTCACTTGGTCAATGGTGTATTCTTTCATGGCTTCAAACCGCATGTCCAGCCCGGCACCGGTCAACCTGGCACCGGGATAGTTTTCAGCAAGCCCCATCATGATTTCCACAAATCTATCAAGGTCTTCATTGGTCATGACGTCCCCTCCTTTTGGCGAGAAATTCAGCTGCAGCTTGATAATTGCTATCCATTCTGGCAGAACCCGTTATGGTCCCGTTGAGGAACCTCCCGGCAGGCATGCCCCCGGCAAAGCCCCCAGGGGGAAACAAGGCAGGAGTAGTGGTTTGTTCCTGCATGGTTTCCAGATACCCGGTGGCCCACTTATTTTTCAAGGTCTTGTCCAGGTAGGCCTTGTACTGCAGGGCACCGCCCCGGACATTGGCAGAAGCATAAGCAATGGCCTCCTGTACCTCCAGGGGGGAGTATTTCTCCACTGCACGGTTGACAAGGGCCTTGATCATGGGTTGCTGGTGGTGCTCCGGGATGAGATCCAGGAGAGAATTTATATCTTCTGTGGCAGGGTATGACGACGACGGCGGCTCCAGGACTTCAACGTCAATGACTGGCTCCGCCGGGGCAGTAGTCGTTGTTACCCTCCGTCTTTGTTCTATATTAGTATTTATTACTGGGTCGGTTTCCTGATTGCGGTTTTCCTGACTCTGGTTTTTGTACCTGTTACTGGTTTTAACCTGGTTGGTTGTGTTCTGCTCCGGTGCCTCTTCGTGTATTAAAGGTTGCCTCAAATTTGAGGAAACCTCAAGGGGGAACGTTTCAGACGACACCCTTTCAGAGATCTGTTCCCGGGCCACTGCCTCTTCTGTTACCGGAGGGCTGCTCAGATTTGAGCATCCCCTCGTGATGGTGGCCTTCATAGAAGGGGCGGATTTCTTGTCCACCCCCTTGACCTTGGCCACTGCCTGTTCATAGATGACATACTCCGTCCCGGTGATCCTCCCGGCCTCATTCCTGACCACATCCCGGTGGATGTATCCGGCCCTCTCCAGTTCGGCAATGGATGAACGAACAGCGGTGCGGCCCTGTTTACCAGTCTTGACCATGTGGTTGATATTGAGGTTCCAGTTATCGGGCTTGGATAAAAGCCTGACCAAAGTGCCCAGGGCTTTATCACTGATCCGGTTATCATTGATCAGCTGGTTTGATATGACCGTGAATGTCTCTCTTTTCTCAGCTCTGATTATCATAGTTCACCTCCTGCACGGTGGCGGGTCCATGGTTCCTTTCTCCTACCCGGTAAGCATCAATCTCTTTTTTCAATGCCTCCCGCTCCAGCAGTAAGGCATCACGCTCTTTCTTGATCTCCAGAAGTTCACCACTGGGGCTTTCCAGCTCAGCTTCAATGACAAAGTCTTTCCAAAGGGAATGATATCTTTCGTTCAGAACAACAAGGTTGATTCTCCCGATACATCTGTGAAGGCAGGCCCCCAGTTCAAGAGCCCACCGGTGTTTGTCCTGAATCATTGCATCCATGATGTGGCCATATCGGTTGTAGTCCTCTTCCGGCAGCATATCAACCATGCCACGGAGCCTTTCAAAAAAGTGGTCAAACAGTACCGGAAGGCTTGTAATTTTGTGGTCCGCCGGTTCACAAGGATATCCAAGGGTGTACTCCACTGAATCATCTTGATAAGTGAGCTTTTTTAAAGAAGGCCTGTGATAAGCCACCTCAAAAAAGTCTATGCTGGTTTTGCTTTTGATGTCGTCTTGCATGAAGTTAGGCATGATTCGCCCCCTTCAATATAGCATCGGTCCTGGTGTGTTCATATTTGATAGTTCCGTCTGAAAGGCCCTCCTGCATGGAATCAAAAAGAAAATCGTGGGTGCAATCAATATACCGCATGGCCTTATCATATTCTTTTGGGTGATCAGCCCTCAACACCTGGATGGTTTCCATGACGGCTTGCATGGGACTTTTGCCCAGGGCACTTAAATGCAGTGTCCGGACCTTGGAGAGAATGTCTTCTGTGATGAGGTGGTTCATATTGTCAATGTCGGATAAACGAAACTGTGGAAGAACTTCTGTTTTTATCCACCTGCTGAATTCTTTGGCTTTGGAAGAGTCTGCCAGGTGGATAAGTTTGTCCAGGGCAGATTCAGAAATGATGGAGAGGACCATCTGTGTGTCGTCGTCAAATTCGCGTCCTTCAATGACATTCTTCTCGTTGGGCTTCAGGTATCCTAGGGATTCATGTAAATCAATGCCCAGGGTTTGGCAGACATCGGCGGTGACGAACCAAGTCTTGTTATCTTTTTGGACTGTTCGGATTTGGTGGTTCTGGAATTTAAAGGTGTGGGTGTGGCGGTGAGTTTCTTTCATGGTAGGGCTCCTTGTATAAGATTTAAGCCCTTTCCATTCGACCAAAAACAAAAAGGGCAACATGAGGGTTGGTCGACCGGTACAAGGAACCGGCACACCTTGCGGTGTCCCCCATGCTGCCCAAAGAAGGCGCATAGAATATAAAAAAAGCGTTCACATTTAAATGTAGACGCTTTCCGCGTCCTTGTAAACCGGCGACCAAACCGGTATCCCTGATTTTGCAGGGATGATTATTCATAAACTGGTGGTGGGTTTGTGTCAAGGGGAATTTTTATTCAACATTACTAATGTTATCATGAAAGTTACTTTCAACAGAACGAGTTTTTGCGTCTGCTGAAAGGCTTAGTTGCATTTTCAATATTGCTTGCCTAAATTAAGAGCTTTAGACAAACCGTAAAACACCTGATATTCCAAATCAGTTTTTACTTTAGGTGAAATGTTCGCGTAATTTCTTTCTCTAAAACACCAATGGATGTGGGACTTCCCATCCCTCGTTCGCTCTAAGTAGCAGAGTAGGTTTAAATCAAATAAGAATTGGAGAAAATTATTTTTAGAATTCATAAATTGCGGGAGATTTTTTTCTATAGAATTTAAGTAACCGCTCATTTCATCGTAGGCATTACTAAATATTTCATATGAGAACTTATCTTTTCCTCTCAAAAATTCAAAAAATTTCAAAAATATTTCATAATCGCCTTCTTCATAGTAGAATGAAAGTTGATCTTTTACTTCACCGAGCAAATAGTTTGAATAGGCGCGTTGAAAATTACTGGCTTCAAAGTCCTCGAGTGAAAACTCAGACTTCTCCTTATCTTCAGTAAATTGTTGTAACAGCGTCAACAATGTGACAATATCTCTTGGCCTATAATAAGACCACCTTAGAAAGTTGATGAATGATGTTGGACAATCATACTGATCGAATATATTGTTTGAATCCCAAGGGAAATAACTATCCCAGCATTTTCCAATTTCGTATTTACAACCATTTTGTTGTATAGTTAGCAGATGGTCCGCAACTTCAAATATTTTTGAAGACCTATGCCTAATATATTCAGTCTTCCAATCGAGAAATACAGAATTGTCTCTAATTTTTGCATTTTGGTTTTGAAGCCCTATAGACTCAAAGATATCAGGTCGAATAAGAAGAATCACTCGACAACGTCCTTTTCCTCCTTTGATCGTTGGGAAAAAATCGTTATTGACTTCCCAGACTGCATTTGCCAATCCTTTCACACACTCAAGATACTCTTTATAAGGAATGCCTGAGGGCCGAATGTCGATTCCATCAATAAAAAGCAGATAATTATTTTCAAGTCTTATCTGCTTTATTGCATCTTCAAATTTTTTTTGTATATAAAACAAATTTGCTTGGAATCTACTTTCGGTGAAGGTGAATGTTTCACTCTGCTCTCCCTTAACCTTTGCATATTTTGACAAAAGCTCCGCTGCCAACTTAGAATTTTGGACAAACTCTAATGCCTGTATGATTTCTGGTGAAAAGGCACTGTAATAGTATTCATCGATTGCATCATTAAGCGCAGTGAATTTACCAAAATTACTAAAGTTGAAGCTTCCGCCTTCATTTTCCTTAATTCGTTGACAAAAAAGAAGATAAATAATTACTTTCCAGATATTACTATAGTCTGATAATTGCAAATGTTTTTCATCTTTAAGAGTAATAAATTTTCTGTATTCAGTCTCTCTAATATATTTTATTTCAGACCTGTTGTTCCTATAGTCATTATTCGAAATATATACGGCATATGCTGTTTTTCCAGTTCCTTTTTCGCCAATTAAAAATGAAATGCCGGGGTCACAAAGATTGTCAACATATTCATTTTTGATGAATACCTTATTGAATCTTTGTTTGTTCTCACGTCTTTTATAATTTTGTGCGTCTGCAAATCCAAAATCGAGCGATTTTAATGATTTCATTTTATTCCTTTTCAATTTTTATCAACGTGACATAGATACCTATCTAACGTTTGAATCGGCGGTGTAGCTTTTTGCGTCAGTTGAATTTTACTGTTGGATGCGAGCATCAAATTTACGTAACAATAAACTCGAAAGGAACAAGGAGTGAATAGCATCAACTCGTTCCATTTCGTGGTTTCCATGAGCACTTGGATTCCTGATACCCAGAATTGCCCCCTGAAACAGATGCATATAGCCTTGCTGAATATTCATACCATCGACCGTTGAGGTATCTGCAAGAGGAATAACCGGATTTTCCTTAGAAAACGCACGAGTCATTAGCTTTGCACCATCAAGTTCGGTGTTTATTTCCTGTTTAAAGTGTTTTTTTACAATAACATTAACCTCTTTAAACGCAGCTTCGACAGAGTCAGAATAGAATTCTGCATCAAACCTTGGCTTTGCAATAGCAACAATCCTTGGGTGTAGAATGTCCCAAAAGTGAAACTCATGATTGTCCTCACTTACATCTGCATTTTCTATTCGGTTAAGGACTTCAGGTGTGATGTGGCAACTAATAAATGTTAGTGCATCAAAAGCATTTCCATCTATAGGGACGAAATCACATAAAGAAGTATAAAGATCGTTCATGCTTAACAGCTTTAAGTAGCTTTGCAGTGCGAGAACTCTACCTCTTATAAATGCATCAGTGGCCCACCGATCTTCCAATTCATCATTATATGTTTGATAGTTTATTTGTTCAGGAACTAATTCTTCAAGCAGACTTTTTAAATTTTTAATTCTTTGCTTATTCATATGTTTTCTCGTATGACATCTAAAAATTTACCAGACCCTAATCCCATACCCCCACCAAAAAACCATTGTGTCAAAGTCTAACACTCCAGAAAAATACCATTAACCGCCAATCAAATTCAATATCAGGTTGTCTGGGTTCCGTGGTTCCTTAGAATTTGGATTAACCAGGCAGATAGGACACACCAAGGGGATTTCCATGGATTCAAGATTAATCCCGAAATATAATTAATTATTTAAAGTGCCTGGAGTGTGTGAAAATGGGTTAAAACAAGCACAAGGTGAATTATGGCAATGACTTTTACATCGAGTATCTATTCGAAAATTAATAAATGGATCATCACTTTCGATAAATATGTTCACGTTGTAATCGTTTTCATTTAATATCGCACCGGACAACCATTCATCCAGCTCTTTGATTGCAGCCTTGAAACATAGACGTTCAATATGGTATTTGCAACATATTTCGAGAAGATTTTTATCACATGTATATACCATAGTGTTGACTGTAGTTCTTGCCCAAAGGAATATCTTAATGTCTACTGGATCTCTGGAAATTTTGCTTAAATCTTTATTCAGATCATTAGCCATCATTCCTTCCATTATTGCGTCTTCATCTGTGAAGACACTCTCAAATCGTCTACAATCAGGATTATAATTATTACATGGGGTCTCTTGATATTGTTGTGTAATTAAACAGATTGCCTCATCAGCGCAAGGCCCCAAATAATCAATAAGATTACATGTTGAGTCAAGTTGCCGCATCCTACCTACAAATGAAGCATCAATTAAAATGTATTTTGAAGTTTTATTCCCCAAATTGTAACTTCCTTGTAATAAAATTCAGCACATCTTCAGAATAGTCATCTTGAATTGTAGCCAATATTGCCGAATTTTGTTGTCTACAGTGATTCAAAAAAGAATATATGTTTTTTGCCCGATTGCTTGATTTGAACGCACTACAGTATTGTTTTATATGAGACCTAGTTGTTTTTTGGGGGAGTGATTCTTTTTCATACCAAGGCCTATTATCGCCCCACAAATCCTCTCGATTTTCCTGATAATCCATACGGTCAAACTGACTATTTTGATCTTTATTGCCTTGATAATCACTGGAAGGATATTGGAAGGTGGTTTTTTCATATTTCTTCTTTATGCCGTCACCAAGCTTGATAATATCAAATACAACATTTATAAAAACATCTACAGATGCCCCCCTAATGTCAATTAACCTTTGCATTTTATCATCATCTAAATTGGGCCATTTCTGTAAAATATATTTTTGGAGTGCATCAAAAGGCAATAAATAAAACTGTGCAAATTTATAAGCAAAAAATTCCGGTATTTCTTCAGGGGTATAATTCTCTCGATAGAGGTTCAGGAGAAAAATATCAATCGGCAGATCAAGGTGTCTATCAAATAACAAATGAGATATTTCGTGGCATAACGTGAATCTAATGCGTTGTGGAGGTTTGTTTTCATTCACGCAAATGGCATGGTGATCACCTAAAGATATCAAAAACCCATCAAACCCATTGCTCGCAGCTTTGATTGGTATTACAGGTATGTTGTAGTGTGAAATGAATTTTTCAGGGGTAGAATACTTTTTGCGCACAATTTCGGCAGCATTAGCTGCAGCAATCATAACAGCATCGGAACGACTATCTTTGATATTGCGTTTGAATTTATCAAGGACATTGGGTTTTATTTCTGGATAAGCGTGACAGATTGAAATAAAACTATCCTCTATTTGAGAAGCAAGACGTTGAACATCAAAATCAGCATTTCTAAATGACAATTTGGGCTTAGGATATTCCCGAGTGTATATTAGCCGAACTGGATTCACACCCATGATTTTACAGATCGCTGTTATATCGGGAATTCGAATCTCACTTTTACCTTCAAAATATTTAATAACTTTTTTCTTACTCAGTTTTACTTTTTGAGCTATATCATCAAGGGGTATGTTACGCCTGGAAAACTCGTAAGAAAGTCTTTCTGCTATGACTTCACGAATATTCAAGACTCTTCCCCCTTTCAATTTTAAAAACAGAAATTCAACTTTATTAAACATAATCCATCATCATGCTTTCCATATCCCCACCCAAAAAACATGTCAACAATTTTATTTAAATGTAACACTACGGGCTTTCCCTCATCATTCGGCCAGTAATTCTTTACCGGGTCGGAACAACCGGTGCCATAATTGAGAGTAAGGTCGAAAATAAAATCAGTGGTTTATTGAATCCATGGAGAACGTTTTCCCCCAGGCTGGAGGCAGGTTCCATACTGGCAGTAAGACGTCCCCCCGGCGAATCCGGTTTCATCGTCGGTCACTCCTTGGGGAACGAGGGCAATGATAGGCTGGCAGGAGAACACCGGAGAAGAGAGGGAAGGATCAATCAGGCACCCGGCACCCAGGAAGCGATAATCATCAACACTATAATACATTCCACGGCTATTCCCAGCAGACTGAAGGGGTCAACACCCGAACACCCGGCAAAGAAAAGACCTGCTCAGATTTGAGCCGATGTCCCCCGGAAAAGCACCGGGCAGGAGGGCTGGATGAAAGGATCTATCTCCATCGGTGATCATAAAGCCCCAGCCGACCTTTCTTCCCCCTGCCCGGTTCAATGAGTGCCTTGGCAATGCCCTCCGCATAGTCACAGCAATGCTCCGACCCTCCCAATGGATTACCCGGCACCTGGCAATGAGGTAATGAGAAAGAAGAGACCAGGCCCGCCACGCCATCTTCCCGGGTGATCACCTACAGGAAGGTTCTCCGCCGGTGGAGTTTGTTTCCACGTTCTCCACATTCTCCACGCCGACACCTCCAGCGCTTGATTCTGTGGAGTTTGTGGAGTTGTGGAGGAGATTCTCCACGCTCTGACACCCGCGTGGTTCCTGCCTTGTGGAGTTTGTGGAGAATGTGGAGGATTTTTCTTAAGGGATTTTGGTTTTCAGGTCACCTGGCAGGGAGGATGGACAGGATTATTCCCACTCCCCCGGGAGGGATGTCCGGCAAGGAGTAAAGGACATTTTTCCCGTCCCTCATTCTGCCGGGTGCTTTGTTCACCAATGCTGCTGAGTACGCATGCACCCACCGGATCGTAGCAACCCATCCCCAAGCCCAAGGGTATCTCCGGGTTAAGGAACGTCATGATGAGGCCTTCATCCCTGCCAGGTAAAATCCCTTGGCCGGCCCGGGAAAGCCACGCACATCACGATCTATGGCCACTTGGCAAAGGGGGGTGCGGTGGTAGCTTCCCCTCTCATTGGTGGAATTCGGGATCTTGGCCTGCCCCGGGTAAAACCTGCATCAGCGATTTATGCCTGCCCAGTGAAACACGCCCGCGGGTCAACATGGGGCTGGTACATGACATGAGGTTCCCGATCCAGCCCTCTTGGTCCCCGCGTCCAGGGAAACATGGCTGGCGTTCCTGGTGGGCTGACACAATGCAAGGCTGGTTCCTGAGTGGGGGGGGGCTGGTAGGAGATAATTTTACATTGACCGGGCTGTGTGCGCTGCTGCCGTGATTACAGGGGAGACTGGCCCGGCAAGGAAAGAGAGGGCTCATCTCGGAATATTTTTGAATTTGGCGAAGGTATTGTCTTAATCAAACATGTTTTTTACATCTTCCCACATTCGATCAAAGGCTCCTGTAACATGGTCCCATAGTTCTTGTATTTCTTCAATTGTCCGTCTCCATACGCTAAAAAAATATTCATACAAGAAACGTAAAGAAGCAGCAATTATAGCATAAATCAACACAAAAAAGCTCCACAGTGCAAGGAAAGGTGCAATAAGTGGGAAACCTGATGTTAGGAACGGGGAAATTTTATGGAATTCCGGTGCGTTGTATGTATCAATTCTTGGCCAACCTGAATAATTACCAAGAGTCTCTATTCGAACATGGATTTTATAAAGAATGAAATAACAACCCGTTCCAATTAGCAAATAAGCTTTTATTGGCCATAATAAAGAGTCTACTATTGTT
Organism: Desulfocicer niacini; assembly: GCF_054657595.1. NCBI lineage: Bacteria > Pseudomonadati > Thermodesulfobacteriota > Desulfobacteria > Desulfobacterales > Desulfobacteraceae > Desulfocicer > Desulfocicer niacini. Next base: position 10,313 of record NZ_BAAHYK010000066.1, on the reverse strand, counting down.
GCTTTATCCGTGGTCATTATGATTTCTGCCTACCAAGTTCTAATAAGCTTTATGCAGACTTGTATATCATTAAAAAATGAAAGATATTTCGTTGAATTCCCATTTAATTTTAGAGATGATTCTTCCAGCTTTAAATTCCATACCCCGCACCCAAAACCATGTCAATGATTTTATTTAAATGTAACATAGCTGTTTTCTGTTCACCGGCCCCCAGTGCCTGCCCCGGCCGAACCATGATGCCATCCCATGCTGGTGCCCTGGCATCGCCTTTTACCACTTCCGCCTGCCCGGGAAATTCCCGCGTTAGTGCTCATGGCCACCAGGCAGAGGAAAGATAACCTTCTGGGCACCAAGGTGTTGAAAGGACGTCCACCTAAATCGCCCCATTTTCTCCAGCGCTCTGGCTGCCCAGCGCAAGACACCTGTTCATTAAAAATGGACGGCAGGCAGTATCTCCCCGGGCCTTGACCTGATCCGTGGCGCTCCCCGCATTGTTTTACTGTCAGGCTGTCGTGTTCGGCGGCTTCGATTCTGGCAGAGTCGGGGATGGATGGTCGGGAGAGTTCTATCAGGAGATTTTTTGAAAATTGTGAATGTCCACAAATTTGATTCCCATAGTGCTGAGCAACATTCATATAATTGCTACACATCCACGGTCTCAACCCATAAGCCCACTCCACTAATTCACCAAATTTGCCATGGGGACAATTTCCATCGGTAGGCAGGTAGTCTTCTCCTGCCCGGTCTGTCGGTCTGTCGATGGCAAACATGGTTAACCGGGGCTATACCTGCCCTTAAATGTGTCAGAGGGCTTTTCAAGGGTATTCAGTTTCCTATCCGTGTTTTATAATTGAGCGGTAAGCACTTAATCCGACAGTCAGTGCTCCCTTGGTCCGAATAAGCCCCAGGACTCGGACTTCCGCTCGGACTAAACCTCCATACCCATCATCTGGCCCGTGTCCATCCACCCTTGATGTTCCAGAGTTTGTATCTCCCGCCTGATCCGGTCCCAAGTCTTTTGGTGCATCCCCTTCGGCTTGAAGATGGGCAGTGGGTTTGCTGCTCCCTGCTTGGCTCCTATCTTTTTCCAGAGTTTATCGGCCTTGCTGAAAAGCCTGTCCCGGTCAGTCTCACAGGTGGATGTGTAGGCCAGTCCATAACACACCCGGCAGGAGAAGTGTTTGCCGGCACCGTAGATGACTGCACACCGGCGGCCACAATGAGGACAGCGCCACCATGGCCGTTTTCCGCCATAATTACAAGGGGTCCAGTCAAGGGGGATCTTCTGCTCTACTGATTCAGACTTTCTGTGGGTGTACTTCAGGAGTACATGGTCTTCCCGGGCTTCGGCCCCTATGCTTGCGTATTCACGGCCACCGATGGACCAACACCATGAAAAAAACTTTCCAGGGATAAGGCAATCTGCTCGGTGCAGTCTCCGGATATCCAGGGGAAGGGCATCCTCACACTTCCGCTTCCCATAACCCCGGTTTGATCTTGACCCTGATCCCCATCCGCCCATGGCCCACTCCTCCATTTTTTTTATCCGAAATCATTAAGCAAATATAGCATTTCTAAGCCATTAAGACCCACTTCTTTACGGTCACATACTTATGGGTCCTTTGAAGCAAAAGTACTGTCAGTCCTATGTTTCAGCGTTTTTATTGACATGTTCCACGACTTCAAAAAACACATTCTCAAAAATTGCGGAGAGAGAGAAAGTGGGGCACACTCCGGTCTATCCTTTACAGCTCCGGACTTTTGCCCCCCGGCCCCCTTTTCATATGTCGTTCCACCGTCTCCTCCCACATCTGCCCGCATGACATGCAAACATAACCGGATTCCCGGCGGTACCGACTTATGGGGTCCACCCAGATCACCACCAACTTACCCCCACAATCACACCGGCCCCAGACATCGGCCCCTGGCCCAATCCACCGGCGGTACCCTGGCAGGCACTTGTCCGGACGGCATTCTTTATACCCACGTTTTGCGCAATTGCTACAGCCCTTCAATTTTTTTGACAAGTCCCTGACGCTCAATCTATAATTTGTTTGATGAAACCGACAAGGAAATCAACCAAGAAAGAGATTCTGGCAGCCGTCGTGTCCATGGCCTTTACGACATACATCATCACCATGATTGTACTTCAGGAATTCTTTTCCATTGAGTATGCCGAAAAGCTTAATGGCTTTTTGCTGCAATGGATCGTAAACCTTGCCATGTATCCAGGCATTGTTATAATTGCCGCCGGAATCATAGCTGTTCTTGTTGCGCCTGTTCGACGGCGACGTTAATCACCGTCTTGAAGAAACTCCACCCATTCTCATAGCGGTACCGGTTTGTGAAGGTTCATCCAGGTCACCACCAGCCGTCACAACGGCTCAGACATCAGGCCCCAGCCCCCGGCCTTCTCCACCACCGACAGTGCTTTGTTGTTCCCTGTGTTGCCACAATTACCGCCTGAATTCACAATATTTTTTTAAATGGGTCAAATGCTCCATTGCGCTTCTCTGTCTTTTTCCGTATTATTTCAATAACTATTTCAATTATGAATCGTCATTCATTGCGAAAACGGAAGTAAGAAATTTTGACCATGAGCGGGAAAAGACCGCGCTGCACTGACCCCTACTAAAATTATATTCCAGGAAGGACCCGCGTTAGCCCAGGAGGACATGACACCAGTTCATAGAGCCACCCGGTTCTTGGCATCCTGAATCTTAACCCGCATAAAAACAGATATGAGCAAGGCCATGCAATTGGCTGCATCCTCTTTGAGTTCCCCGGTATCCTTCGGCATTCCGGCATGATCATATTCCAGGTGGCACCCCCGGCAGGCGAAACCGCCGGCACCTGATTCAATGGCCTGGTCCAGGCATCGGCCATAATCCTGGCACCAGACATTCCGGACACCAAACTTGCTGTGAGTCACCACCTTTGTTCTCATGCTGTCCTGATTCCCTCTTTCTCATAAACACCAGCCCGTACCCCGGCCCCATGCTCCAGCACCCCCACAAGGTGATCATAATAATCATGAATCACGACCTCACTTTTCCCAGGGGCAGGACGTAGCACCCGGCCAATGTATTGAATCAGGCGACCACTGAACTTGATGGGAGTCCCCAAAAAAAGGGATTCAAGCGCGGGTAGGTCATACCCCTCACCGATCAACTGCCCGGTGCATATCAGCGTTTTAACCCCATCATTTTGAATATCTCGGGTGACTTTCTCACGGTCTTTCCGTGACATCCCGCCGGTAAGAACATGGGCCTCGATGCCGTGGGCCTCCTCCAGGATATTGGCCAGCTGGTGGCAATGGGCCTTCCGGTCAGACAAAACAAGCTTGATACCCTGGCAGGTTTCCCCAGCAACGTCGCTGCAAATCTGGCGGTTCCTGGCGGTGTTCTGTGTCAGTTCGGATAAAACCTTGCTGTACTCTTCCGATGGGTTGAGACAGGTGTCAAAGTCCGTTTGGTGCCAGATCACCCGAGCGTTGCAAAGATGGCCCAGATTCAAAAGCTCGGCCTTGTCCACCTGGTGGCGGCGGTCCCCCAGGTACAGGAAGATGACCCGGCCCAGACCATCCCGACGGTAGGCGGTGGCGGTCAAGCCCAAAAGATACTTGGCATCAGTGGCGCTCACAACGTCGGTAAAAGTCTTTGAAGGAGCCCGATGGACTTCATCACAAACCACCTGCCCGAACTGTCCCTTGATCTCATCAGGCCGTCTGCACAAAGTCTGAACCATGCCCACGGTGATCCGGTCCCCCAGGGTGAACTTGCCTCCCCCGATCTGTCCCACTTCTCCGGAGGGGATGCCCAGAAAAGATTCTATCCTGTCAATCCACTGGTGAAGGAGTTCTTTGGTATGGATAATTATCAAGGCCCGTTGGCCCCTGGCGGCAATTATGGCCAATGCCATGACCGTTTTCCCTGATCCTGTACCAGATTCCAAGACACCATGGTGGGTTTCAAGCATGGTGTCCACGGCCACTTGCTGGAATGGCCTCAAGGTTCCATGGAATTGAAAGGCCGCTGGTGCTTCCACCCGGTTGTCAATGATGGAGATATCCACGTCCTGATCCAGGCAAATATTATAAGCCGTGGCTGCAAATCCTCGTGGTACTTCCAGGCCCCCAGGGATCTCCCGGTAAAACCGGAGTTTTTTATCAATGGCCCCGGTGTATCTGCCTGCCTTCTGTGCATCGGCATATTTGGGGTTATCCATGGTGAGCGGGACCTTGATTTTGTTCTGTGCCCCAAATCCAAGCCCAATGAGTTTGATGTTGTTTTTGATCTCAAATTTCATTATCATTTTCCTTTCCAAGCCTTCCAGGGTTGCCGCCCATATGGAAGGCGGTGTTCTATGTTGACCCGGCATTGATTCCCGTCTTTGCCGGGTATTTATTTTGTAAAATCCCCGTCACGCACCGTCACGTTTTGCGTCACGTTTTGTCATGTTTGGTCACACTTTAAGCGTCCGTCACGTCACGTTTCCTTTAGGAACGTGACGGACGGGACGGTGTGACGCGTGACGCCTACCCAAAAGAGATATACTCACCCTCAAGCTTGATCCTTTGTTTTTGTGAAAGAGATTTTTTAATCCGGTGCCATGATTGCCTGACCATGCCCTTGTTGTGGCAAGCTGTGCGCCAATCATCAATAGTGACTCTGGCATTGTCGGGATTAAACCCTCCCTGTTCCAAAGTATGACGTTGCTTTTCATAAAGATCTCTTAGTGCGTCTATACCTACGGCTTGCCACTTACCTTGGCTGGCTGTCGCTCTGGGGGTTAATTCTTCATATGTCGTATTATTCAACACAGCGCTTGTTATCTGTTCCCCGTCTTCATCTTTGAAGGGTAACTCAACCGTTGCCAATTTGAACGCCATAGGGTCAGGGATGGCGCTATCTTTCATTTTGGTAGCTTCAACCCTGATAGTTCCCTGTTCATCTTTTTCAAGCCGGTATTCAGCATCAAGAGCGCCTTTCAAAGCCATGGCCCCACGTCCCCGGCTTTTATCCCCATGACCGGTATGGTGAACCAACAGAACACAAGCCTTATTAACTCCCCGTATAAGATCCAAGTTCTGGACAAATGAGTTCATATCCTTGGTACTATTTTCATCCCCTGGTCCAAAATTACGGGCAACCGTGTCAATTATTATCAGGGCTGGGTCTCCATGAATTTCAGAAATGTGCTTGATTGCATCAACAACCCATTGGGCTTGATCTTGCTCACACAAAATTCCTGGCATCAGGGATATAAAAATGGGGGCTTCATCCAAATCAAATAAATGTCTAACGCCCCAGGCCATAAACCGACGTTTAATTCCATTTTGTCCTTCTCCAGCAATATAAATCACCAACCCTTGACTAACTTTCATACCGTGAAAGTTTTTACCCGTGGCAACGCTGCAAGCGATATCAATAGCAAGGAATGTTTTTCCCCCTCCTGGATCACTAAAAACCATTGCCAAGGTATCTTTTTCAAACAAAGGTTTGATTAACCAATCTGGCTTTTTGAACTCTATCTCTGACAGACGTTTAAGTTGAAATTTTGCTTTGTTCTGGAGCACTTCCGCTGAGCATGTCTTTTGGATTTTGTTGAGCTGTTTCAACAAAGCCTCAACATCAGCCCCATTCGATGCACTATCAAGCAAACGTGCCGCATCCGCTTGCAGTTGCCGTCGCATGGCACAATCCATGATAATTTTGGCATAAGCCCAAGCATTGGTTGCAATAGGTGCGGAGTCAGCGATTTCTGAAAGATATGCGGCCCCTCCAACTTGCTCCAGTTCCCCGAATGCTTGCAGGGTGGTTGCCACCGTAACCAGATCCACTGGTTCATTCCGATGAAACAGGAAGGCCATGGCTCGGTATATTTTTTGATGAGCGTGGTTGTAAAAATGCTCTGGCTTCAACTCAATGCATTTTGAATAAACGCTGTTGTCAATGAGTAATGCAGAAATTAAAGATTGCTCAGTTTCCCGGTTAGCACTTGGAGCCCTCAGAGTTGCTTCTGAATTATTCATAGATCTCCTTGGCAGGGAGAAATCCAGGTGCCGCCATTTTTCTTTTGTGCCGTTCCGTCATCTTTAAACACGACTTCGATGTCTGCTTGATTTGTTATCGAAAAATTGCTACTTTTTTCATACATCGGTTTCGCCCCATTATCTGCCAGTGGTCTCGTCCAGGCCACGGGCTCCCCCATAATTCATTCACATCATCTGTGCCCGACGTTCCAGGAAACCCACTACTTCATGAACAGGGTAACAGACTTTCCGCCCGACCTTAAAACGGCCTTTGATGCCTTCCGCATCCGGGTCAGAATCAAGACAAGCCGCATATTTGGGGCTGATAAGTCCCCCGGTAGCGTTAAGGATGTTTTGCCGGGTAATAAATCCACAGGGGTTGTTTTTTATAATTCCGGTGAAATCCGGTTTTTTGGCTTTATTGGATTCTTTCATTTTTATCTCTCTCCTTTACGTTGTTGCTGATTGATTCTTTTTCGTAAGGATAACAGGCTGAAATAAAAACAAAAACCCTCATAAAATACCATTGGGCGAAATTTTATATTTCAAGGGGGTCAAAATACAAAAAAATGTATTTTAAAGGGGTCAAGGCATGAAAAAATAATTTTTCGGTGGGTGTTTTGAGGGGGTCAAAATATAAAAATTGGTATTTTGAAGGGGTCGGGGATAAGAAGGGCTGTTATTCTTGTAGAGAAAATAACAGCCCTTTATGTAGACATTATTTTTTTATTTCTGTATTTACATCTGGCCATATGTTATCTGGCATAGGCTCGTTTCTACTACCTGAACCTGAATTCTTTGCATTATCTGGGATAGAATTCCACAATTCGGCAAGAACAGTCTCTTTATTTTTCATATCAGGGAAATGGTTAGCTAAAATCCCCCGTATCCGGGATTTGATAACTCTTGATTGACAAGTATCAATCCAATGCCCAATTAACACAGCTGCCTTTAATGATTCACTCCACCGCTCCTCTGTGAGCTTCAGTCTCCCAAACTCTTGGCGCTCAGTTTTTGTTAAAGGAAGGTACTCATCCTCTGCATCCTCGTTTCTATTAATTGATTGTTTTTCGGATCTTAACTGTTCAAGCTCCTTCCTTTCATCTCGTGACAGCGGGTTTTCCATTGAGCTGCCTCTTATAGCTTGTTCAGCAAGGTGTGGGAATTCATCCTCTGCCTGATGAATTTCTTTCATGCTAAAGTAGAGTTGCTTAACTTCATTCTCGATGAAATCTCCCTCAAGGAACCCTTTCACAACAAACTTTTCTTCAGTGAAGTCACAGGTTGATTGATGATCAATCGGGTTTCTCCTTGGACATAACAACGGAGCATTATGATTATAACCAGAGTCGTCAGTATGATATATTATTTCTTGTCCGATAGTAACAATATCTGTTGGGGTGACGTCTTGCCAACGGTTTAAAAGCTGCTCTCCAGTTATCCACTTGTAAGTTGCTTTAGGTTTTGGTTTTTCCCCCCAAAATAGTGAAGTGCCCCTATAACCTCCATCGTTTGTTTCATAAAAAATTAATCCGCCTGGAATATGATAATCGTTGTCTTGCGCCCACTTTAAAGCTGACAGTGGTTGTATACGCACTCCCTCTTTCAGACTTTGATCTCTAATAGAGATGGTTTTGATATGTCCGGAATCAATGGCTCTGGTAATTGCTTTTTTTATAAATTCAGGCGTATCGCTTGAGTTGTACGAAAGGATTTCTATAAGCTCTTCCATATTCCAATGCGCCAATTTTTTATAATTTGAATAATCATCATTTCTTTTTGTAACGGTTTCCATAAACTGTCCCCTGTAACAGTACCTGATTAAAAAGAATCATGGGGAAAGCGGCTCAGGATTGCCGCCTTATCAAACCGGGTAATTAATCCGGTTCTATCCCCATGAATATCAATCACTTTATCATTGGTTCATGATATCCTTTAAACCCAGAACATCACCGTTTTTGACCGGGTCTGCCTTCTGGAAAATGGCCCCCAGGGTATCAGCTGCCCGACGGTTCCGATCCGGGGCAAGGTGGCTGTACCGCTCGGTCATGGTCAATGAGGCATGGCCCAGGAGTTCTTTGACTTCATAAAGGCTTATCCCTTCCATCACAAGCCAGCTGGCGAATGTATGGCGCAACGTGTGGAAGGTAACCCGTTGCCGCCGGTCGGTGATACCATTGTTGAATCCGGCTTTCTGTACAGCATTTCTGAATGAATTTGACATGATCTTAATTTTTCCCCCGGTTCTGGCAGGAAATACAAGTTCCCCATTTGAGCTCGGTCCCATAGCGGCCAACGAGTTTTTCACATCGTCAGTCATTGAAAGGGTTCTGGTCTTGCCTGACTTGGTATCCAGAAGAGTGATTAACCCATGCTCCATATCAACGGCCCCCCATGTCAATGAAAACAGTTCCCCTGCTCTCAGACCACAATGGAGAGATACCAACGCCATATTATGAACCTGTGGACTCATCACTTTTAACAAATCAAGTAAATGATGGGCTTCTTCCAGGGAAAGGAACCTGACTCGTTTATTGTCATATTTGGGCTTCTTCACCTTGCTGGTGGGGATATCTCCTACATGGTGCCCGGTACTTTCTGCATATCGGAATATTTGCCCCAGGGTGGTTAAGGCATACTCAAGAGTGCGGAGAGATTTCCCGGCATCCAGCATGGCTTTTTTCAATCGCTCAATATCAAAGGTGGTAATATCTTTGAAAGGCTTCTCTCCGATAGTTGGCTTTATCCAGAGTCTAAAAAGTTGTTCCTCGGTGGCGTGGGTTTTTTCTTTCTTTTCTGTCTGAATCGCTGGGTAATAGATGGATTTAAAAAAAACTTCCAGGTTCATTGAATCTTTGGCTTCTTGTTCTTGCTGTTCTTTCTCCAGGCACTCTTGCTCTTTCCGATGCTCATCTGCTTCAACTTGCTTCTTACGATGGGTAGCACCCCCCGCCCCGGTCTTGGCCTCATCTTTTAATTCGTTCATTCGGACAATGGCTTTATCAAGGGTCCATCCCTCTGATGCCCACCCCAAACCAGAATTGATTCTTTTCCCATTGAATTGAAACCGTGCAGTAAAGTAAAGATCTGGTTTAATGCCATGTTTTCTGGTGGGATGTTTTTTGACCTTGATTCCCCGGTAGACTGTTTCCCATTTTTCTTTTGCCATATTCTCACCCCGTGGAATCTTTGCCCACTTTTTGCCCACTTTTTAGTTGAAAACAGTGGTTTTTGAAAGAATCTAAAAGAAATAAGACAAAGCGATATTAGAGATAAAGGCTTGAATTGTCAAGATGTTAAAGCACGAAAAAGAACTTAAAGGAAAGTATGGACAACTGACTCTTAATCAGTAGGTCGAAGGTTCGATCCCTTCACGGCCCACCACTTAAAAATCAAGGGGTTACAGCCAATCGGTTGTAACCCCTTTTTGTTTGATTTTTTCATCTGTCCCCACATAGTCCCCACTTTTCTCTCTATGGGGACAAAATGGGGACTTAAAATACAGGCATCATCACTCACTTCATGAATAAATATTTATCCAATATCTGACCGGGCAGAGTAAATAATTCTTTTTCTCCAGCTGCCCCCGGTCAACCGTTCCGTCCCTTTGCCCAGGTCCCCGGAAGGTGTCGGTGAAATGAAGGCCCCTGAAATAGCCCAAATCTCTGGAGCCTATGGCCTATGGTTTTGGTAACCGCTTGATTAACCATATTGTGTGCTGTATCAGATCAGCAGTGGGGTGGGTCCCTTTTTATGAAGGCTAAAAACTCCGAAATGTTAGCAAAAATTAGCATCTTAACCAGCACTGCTCAGGTGTGGGTAAATGGTTTCGACTGCTCAATTTTGAGCGGTGGAGGAGATGCTGTGCAGCAACCTGGCGGCGCGGATCGGCAGGACACCGTTCACAGAATCCACGCATCCAGGAAGGGATGGCAGGCTGGGATATATTACCGGTGATGCCGGCTGCTCAAATCTGAATAACGGTCAACACCCTATGGTTTACTTAGGTCGTCATGGGGAAAGCTGGCACACCGTTATGGTGCATCGGCACCTTGGGGCTCTAAAAGTCAATCCAAATTTGGATGCGCTGATTTTGATATTCTCCCAGGGTACGTGTGGTGCATCTGCATTTGAAAAAGATGCCCTTAATTTTAAGGAGATGTGACCAACTCTGGGCAGATGTCCGACACCACGCCCCCAGATCACCAGGCAATGGGAAGAGGGATTACAGTTTTTCGGACCACATTATCATCCTGCCAGGTACAGGCACCATATTCAG